>JBFILE010000388.1:0-3846 GCA_041599855.1 Thermoplasmatota archaeon | reverse complement strand
TGCCGCGGAGGAGGGCCTCGATGGCTTCCGGGTCGGGCTCCGGCGTCGGCGTCTCCCCGAGGCCCCTGGCATGGTACGCGTAGAAGCATGCCTGGCCTCCGATGCGGAAGTTCCGCACCCCTTCCCGCGCAAGGGCCGCGACCTCGTCCACCACGTCCTGGATGGGGCGGTACGTGGGTTTCCCTTCCTTCGGCTCCATGCAGAACGAGCAGCCGCCGTTCACGTACCGCACGCACCCGTGGTACGTGTCGATCTCCGCAATGAGCGGCATGGGGTGATCGGGATGGTCACGGACGATGAAGGCGCCGCGGCGGCTCCAGTCCGCCCACTCCTGCAAGGAGCGCTTGCGTTGGTGGGTGCGCCCATCCGAGGTGCCGAGGAGCCAATCGTGGAGGAGCGTGTCCGCGTGGAGGCGCGCGCGCAGATGGAACAGGCTGTCCAGCTTCGCGCGGCCCTGCGGCGGCCTCCCGCCACCGGCCCCGAAGCCGTACAACGCGCTCGACCCGGCGATCATCCGCGTCCCCTGCACGGTGGCCAGCAGCCGCTCGCACTCCTTCAGGGACAGCGGCGTCCCGCGGAGGTATTTCCCCGGGACGAGGGCGCCCGCGATGACGACAAGGATGTCGGCGGTGTTCGCGAGGAACTCCGGGGTCGCCTCACCGGTGCCGCCCCAACCGGCCTGGGGTGCCGAGCGGCGCCACTCGTCCACCGTGAGGTAGCGCACGTCATGGTCCGGGTGGGCGGCCTTCACGGCTCCCGAAAGGTACCGGGCGTGGGGCGGGATGAACGGGGGAACCCCGAAGTTCGCGGGCTCGTCGATGTACCCGTCGAAGAGGAGGATGCGCTTCGGCTTCGAGGCGGGGCGCACGGCGGGGCTCGCGAGGGGGGCGGTTCCGAGGGCGACGGGGACGCGGGCCACGGGGCGGCGAGTGGGGGGCCGGCTATTAAACTGTCTTCGAGGCGGAGGGTGCGGGAGGGTTGTGCTTCTGGCTGTGGATGAGGTTGATCGGTGGGCCTGCGAATGCGGCTGTCTGATCGGCCACCCCTATTTCACACAGAGAGCACAGAGACGCAGAGAGCACAGAGACGCCGGATCATCTCGATCAATGGCGCGTGGTTGGCGAGCGTGGGGACCTATTTTTTCTAACGACTCTGTGCTCTCCGTGACTCTGTGCCCTCTGTGTGAAAATGACCGATGCAGTTTTCGAGCACAATTGGGGCAAAGCCGCCTGGCAGTAAGCGCAGCGCGGGCAACCCCCAAAGAAAACCGGAAACCCACCGGTTCAATGGATGACCAGACTCTTGACTCCGGGCCCCGTCTTGATCTCAGCGATCACATCCATCGGGATCGCACTCTCCGTCACCACATACAGCCGCGGCTCCTCCACAAGCTCCGGATCATCGACGATGGCCTGCCGGATGCTCAACCCCCGGCGCGCAATCACGGTCGCCACATGGGCGAGGATGCCGGGGGCGTGCGCGTCGTCGGGCACGATCTCGATGACGCCCCAGCCGAGGGGCGGCGCCACGTCCTTGAGGAGGCACGTGGGGTGGAGCCGGGTGAAGACCTTCGCGAGTTCGGGTTCGCGGCGGATGGTTTCCACGGTGCTCGCGATGATGCGGCGGTCCACGTTGCACGCCCGGGCGAGGCTCGTGTCGGGGATGGCGATGGTGTCGCAGTAGACGCCGTCGGATCGCACGCTCAACCCGTACTTGAGGAGGGTCTGCGCGACGCGGCTCTGTGCGGGGTAGCGCTGGAAGTACTGGGTGAGGAGGTCCCACATGGTTGTCGCCCATTGTTGTGATTCGTCCATCGGATCAAGAATGTTGCGCCTTGACCACCAACAATGGGTGTTTATGCGGAATGATGTTCTTAACTGGGCGCCCTTTAGGAATCCTTATAATGGATTTCGGCTACTCCGGGGCGAGGGACCCCCCGTGACAACCGTTGGCAAACGTTTGCGGCTCCGCCGCATCCTCGATTCCCGTGACCGCACCGTCCTTGTCCCCATGGACCACGGCGTGTCGATCGGACCCGCGGCCGGGATCGAGTCCCCCGGTGCCACCGTACAGCGCCTGGCGGCGGGCGGCGCGAGCGCAGTCATTGTCCAGAAGGGCCTCGTCCCCCATATCGCCGGATCCCTCGCGGGCACCGGTCTCCTCGTCCACATCTCCGCATCCACGGACCTGAATCCGGACCCGAACGACAAGCGCCTCGTCGGCACCGTCGAGGAATGTGTCCGCCTTGGCGCCGATGGCGTGAGCGTCCACGTGAACGTGGGCGCGCCCACGGAGAGCCGCATGGTGGCGGACCTCGGCCGTGTCGCCACCGCGTGCGAGCAGTACGGCATGCCCCTCCTCGCCA
This sequence comes from Thermoplasmatota archaeon, assembly GCA_041599855.1. Lineage (GTDB taxonomy): Archaea > Thermoplasmatota > SW-10-69-26 > JACQPN01 > JAJPHT01 > JBFILE01. The sequence continues at coordinate 1,481 of JBFILE010000388.1, read as the reverse complement.
TGATGTATCCCCGCGGCCACGAGATCACGAATCCCCACGACCTGAAACTCGTCGCCCATGTGGCGCGCCTCGGTGCCGAACTCGGCGCGGACATCGTGAAGTGCCCGTACACGGGCGACCCGGAGTCCTTCCGCAGGGTCGTGGACGGATGCCCCGTGCCCGTCGTCATCAGCGGCGGCCCGAAGATGGGGGACGTGGAGGACGTGCTCCGCATGGTCCATGACACGGTGGCTGCAGGCGGTGCCGGCGTCAGCATGGGCCGCAACATCTGGCAGCACGCGAACGTCCCCGGGATGACAAGGGCCATTCACGAAATCGTCTTGAACGACGCCGGCGTGGACGATGCCCTCGCATGCCTGAAGGCGTGACGGGACGCCGGACGCGGGTTGGACGAACGGCTCGATTTGGGAGGCTCACCACATGACGCGCGCATGGATCCGGATCCCGAACACGGAGGATGCGAAAGCCATCCTCACGACCGCCCTCGAACGCGGGTTCGACACCTTCGTCCTTGAGGAATCCGCCGCGAAGACCTTCGCGAGCCTCGGCAAGTTCCGCGCCCTCGTCATGGACGGCGCGCGCGTCCGCGAAGGCACCGAGGACATCGCGACGCGCGTCCGCATCGCTTCAATAGCCGACCAGGACAAGGCCCTTGACCTTGCCGGGAAGGTGAAGCGGGTCCTTGTGGATGCGCGCGACTGGAAGATCATTCCCCTGGAGAACCTGATCGCCGCGTACCAGAAGTCCAAGACGCAACTCATCGCGGAGGTGGACGGCGTCGAGGAGGCGCGCGTGTTCCTCGAAACCCTTGAGAAGGGCGTGGACACGGTCCTGTTCTCGCCGACGAAGCCCGCGGATGTCCTCGCCCTTGCGAAGGCCCTTGCCGGCCACGCATCCCCTGCCATTGAATTGACGCGCGCGACGGTCACCCGCGTCCAGACCGTGGGGAGCGGCGACCGCGTCTGCATCGACACGGCGAGCATGCTCCGCGTCGGCGAAGGCATGCTCATCGGGTCCCAGAGCGGCGGCCTCGTCCTCGTCCACTCGGAGAGCCTCGAAAGCGGATACGTGGCGGCGCGCCCCTTCCGCGTGAATGCGGGCCCCGTCCACGCGTACTGCCTTCTCCCGAGCGGGAAGACGAAGTACCTGAGTGAACTGCGCGCTGGGGACGAGGTCCTCGCCGTGGACGCGGAAGGCCACACGCGCCCCGTCATCGTGGGGCGCCTCAAGATCGAGACGCGCCCCCTCCTCCTTGTCGAGGCGGAAGTGGGCGACCACGCCATCGCGACCCTCCTCCAGAACGCGGAAACCATCCGCGTCGTCACGCCCGACGGGCCCGTCAGCGTCGTGGACTTGAAACAGGGTGACACCATTCTCGTTCGGGTCGACACGCAGGGCCGTCATTTCGGGACCGCCATCGACGAGACCATCACGGAGCGGTGAGCCGTGGCAACGCTCCTTGTTGCGAGCGTTTCCGCCGC
>JBFILE010000387.1:0-3866 GCA_041599855.1 Thermoplasmatota archaeon | reverse complement strand
GCGACCCGCGCGATCCCGTTAAGTTGGCACCCCCGGGGGTGATCCCGGGCTGGCGGGCCGGTGCGGGCGACGGGGCTCACCCGGCAAATCCCCGGACCGCAGCGAATGCGGGTCCGGGCGCGTGCGCGCCGGGGGCGTAAAGGTCGGCGAGGGCGCCAAGAAGCGCCTGCGCGGCTCCGTAGGACGTCCCCGCGTTCCCGTCGCCGAGTTCGAGGTCGATGGCGACGGCGCCGCCGGCGATGCGGACGCGCACTTCGCGGTCGCCGGGTTCGGTGAGCCACGTGAGGACGGTTTCGCCGGGGCCGCCGCTCTGGCCGTACCATCGCAGGCCACGGTACCAGCGGCCGGCAAGGCGGTCGGCGACGTGGTCGGCATCCACGTCGGGCGGGAGGATGGCGTGGACGAGGGGCAGGATGTCGCTCGGGCCCGCGTGGGGCGTGTCGACCGCTGCGCGTCCATCGGCGAGGGCGGCGAACCCGACTTCCGTTAGCGCGTACCCGTCGTCGTGGCGCGTGAGGAAGCCGTCCCGCTCGAGGCGTCGGAGGGCGCGGGTGAGGCTCTGCTGGTGAATGTCGAGGCGCCTCCGGAGGCCCTGGAATGCGACGCGGGCTTCGCCGTGTCGGGCGAGTTCGTTGAGAATGCCGGCGTCACGGTCCGCGAGGGCTTCGGCTTCCGCGTCGTCGGGGGCGCGTCGGGATGCGGGGCCGCGCCACGCGATGTCGGCGGGAGCCGCGAAGGCGGGGGAGACGAAGGGCTCCCGCTCCGCGTCACGGCTGGCAGTGGTGGAGGCTTCAGGTTCGGGAGCTTGCACGATTGATCCCGTGCGCTCTGTTCTTTTAATAGGGTTCTGGGTCCGGTGTGACGGACTTCCGGCACGATCGGTCACACCGCATGGCGCGGGACCGGGGCAGGTTTCGCGCCGGCATCGGGCCACCGTGGCGAAGCGGAGCGGATTCCCCGCGCAGGTGGCCGGGGGCCGCGGAGCTTGCGGCGCGGCGCACAGGTGCCGGCGCGGGCCCATGCCCCCGCCGGCACCACCCCGTCCACGGCTCACCGCAGAAGAAGCGCCACCCGCCCGAACACGCGCTCGTATTGGAAGGCGCGCCCGGAATCCATGCCGGTCTCATCGGCGAGGGGCGCGCCGATGACGACGCCTTCCCGTGTCACGGAGAGGGCGGCGCCGAAGCGGTCGCCGGGTCCCGCATCCGGGTTCACGACCGTCTGCCGGAACGTGCCCGTCGTCCGGTCGAGGACGTGGACGGCGCCGCTACCGGGGCCCCCCGCGTCATCGCCGGGCGCACCCACGAAGATGCCGCCGCGGGCGACGACCATGGTTTCGCCGAACCCTGCGGCCGGCGCCGGGGACGGTCGCGTCATGGTCTGGATCCGGATGCCGGTTGCGAGACTGAACGCGTGGACGGCTCCCGTGTCCTGCGCTCCCGCATCCTCACCCGGCGCACCCGCAAGGACCGTGGTCCCATCGCGGAAGGCCACACTGGAACCCAGGCGCCCGCCGAGGGCGCTTCCCAGGAACGTCCATTGGAGGGCGCCCGTGGCGCGGTCATACACGTACACGGCGCCCGCGTCGGTGCCTGCCGTGTCGTCACCGGGGGCACCCACCGCAATCCGCGTTGCTGTGAGGGCGATGGCGTGGCCGAAGTCATCGTTGAACCGGGCCCGCGGCGACATCAGGGTGCCGACGTGCGCCCCGGTGGCGGCGTCATGGAGGGAGACGGCGCCTGCGTCCGGCGCTCCGGTGTCGCGACCAGGCATTCCCACGGCCACGATCGCAGCGTCGGCCGCGAGGCTTGCGCCGAACCGGTCGCCGCGCGCCGGGGCCGGCTGCTGCACGATGATGCCGGGCCCCGCAGCGGGCACCAGCAGGATGGCGCCTTCGTCCTTGGTGGCGCCCACGAAGGTGGGGGCGCCCACGACGAGTGTGGTTCCCGCGGCTGCGAGGGCGGACCCCGCGGCGCCGGCCGAGATGTTCGCAGGCAGGGTCGGCGCGGCCCCGCCGGACGCGTGCACGCTGCCGGTGCCGGGCGCACCGATGTACGTCACCGGACCGATGGCAGCGACCGCGGCGCCAAGGCGCATTCCGGCGCCCTGCGGAATCGGGTCGTGGAGGTGGGTGATGGGGTACGCGTCGGCTCCGTCGAAGAAGAACGCCGCACCGGCGTTCCCGGCCTTCGTCGAATCCCCGGGTGCGCCGACGACCGCGTTCGCACCCGACAGGGTCAGTGCGGCCCCGAGGCGCGGCGTGCTGCCCGACAAGGGTGCCGTGAACCGGTAGAGTTGGGCGCCGGTCTTCGCGTGGAACAGGTACGCGACGTTCTCGCTCGGCGCGCCCACGAGGACGCGGTCGGGACCGCCCGCGACCACATCACCGAAGCGTGCGCCCGCATTCCCGGTGGGGTTCGGGATGGTGCGTTCGATGAGTCCGTCTGTCCGCATCACGTGGACGGTGCCGGCTCCTGCTCCGGGGACGCCGACAGCGACGGACGCGCCGGATGTGGCGAGTGCCGTGCCGAACGCCGTGCCGGTCTGGGGGGACGGCGGCGGGATGGCGCGGACGAAGGCGCCGTTCAACGGGTTGAAGGCGTACACGGCGCCCGCGTTGCTCGCCCACGCATCGACCCCGGGCGCACCTGCGAGGACGAGTCCGCTTGCGACGGCGATGGATGCGCCGAATCGGTCGCCCGCCGTCGGTTGGCCGGGCCCGAGGGTGATCGTGGACGACCCGTCCATGACGTAGGCGCGGCCGGCACTCGATCCCCCTCCCACGTTCGTCGACGGGGCGCCGACAGCGAAACGGGTGCCGTCGATGGAGGCGAGGGATGCACCGAATCCGGATGCCCCGGACGGTGCAGCCACGAGGGTCGCTCCACCGCCCGGCAGGTCCACCCGGTAGACGGCGTTGGCATCCGGCCGGCCGACAAGCACCTGCGACCCGTGGGGTGCAAGGACCACGGCGCCGGAGGATGGGCCCGGAAGCGCCACCTTGCCCAGGTACGCCCCATCGTCCCGGTCCAGGAGGCAGAGGCCGGGTGCCGTGCCGCGGGACGCGACGATGACGCGGCTGCCCACGGTCGTCGCCGCAATGCCGAATTCGCTTCCTGCCGTGTTGCACGGGTTCGGGACGGTGAAGCAGGCGCTTCCCACGTTGGTATCCATTGCCGGCAGGTGCAGCGCATCACCCGAGTAGGCCGCGCGGAGGCACATGAGGCCGATCCATTGGGTCAACGTGGCGGTGGCACTGAGCGAACCGCCCGGGAGGGTGGCGTCGCCGAGATGGGTTCCGAACCCGTCGGGGCACCCGGTCGCGTCCACTTCACGCGGCGTGCACGCGAAGAACGACACGGTTCCCGTCGGATCGGCACGCGGCGCGAGGGGCGCGGACAGGGATGCGGATGCGGCCTTCGATTGACCGGGTGCCGACACACTCGCCGTCACGGTACCTGCGGAGACGCCTCCCGTGCCGCCGGCGGCGATGACATCCAGGTCCACCGGTGCACGTACCGAGTCGAAGCAGGCGGATGTTCCGGCAGCATTCGTCGTGGGCGCGTAGAAGGCGTCGCCGAGGTAGGCCACGTTCCAGCACCAGGTGTCGATCATGTCCGCGTCCGTGAACGCGCTCGTCGTGGCGGCGGAGCCGATGAGCGCCACCGTCTCGGAGTGGCACGCGCCGCCGCCCACGGAACAGATCGTGAAGTCCACGTTCCCCATCGGTGCGGGCCACGCCGGATCGCGCGGCGCAAGCACCACCGTTGCGGTGGCGGGCGTGAACGCCCAGATTCCCGTGTCCTGCGGATCCGACGTGAGGTCCACGAGGGGCGTGGGCGGGACCACGTCGAAGCAGGCGAGAT
>JBFILE010000386.1:0-3871 GCA_041599855.1 Thermoplasmatota archaeon | reverse complement strand
GCGAGGGCTCTGAGACCCAAGCACACCAACGGAACCAACCAACTCCAACCGCAGCAACCGCCAAGCCCGGGGCCCGCAATTCGCTGGATCCGCCGGAATTCGCCGCGTCGAACGGCTGCCACAACACCCGCACCCAAGCGAACGTGCCGGAACTCGCCGCGGAAAGTCCCCCAGCCTTATCCCCGAAGACACCCATGCAGACCCTCCCATGGGCATCACCGATCGCCTTCGCAAATGGTTCGGGACCACGAGCCCGGGAGAGCTTGACCCCGACAGGCCGGCGCCGAAGGCGAAACCGAAGCCCAAGAAGGTGGAGCCGCGTCCCATCCGCCGCGTGAACAAGATCGAGCGGCCCGTCCTCGAACTCATCGCGGAAGCCGCGCGGTCCAGCCACCCGAACGAATTCGGCGGAAGCCTGCGTGCGGAAGGCGACCGGGTGACGGAGCTCATCCTTGTGCCTGCCACCGTGGGCGGCGCGCGCCATGCCATCCTCCCCCTGTTCAACCTCCCCGTGGACTCCAGCATCGTGGGCACCGTCCACTCGCACCCGAGCCCGTATGCGATCCCGAGCGACGCTGACCTGCACCTTTTCCGGAACTTCGGGCACACGCACATCATCATCGCGAACCCGTACACGGACACCACGTGGCGCGCGTACGACCACCAGGGTCGCAACATCGTCCTGGAGATCGTGGATTGATCTGCGGGATGCGGAAAGGCTTTGAGCGGTCCCCGGTCATGGCAGCACCATGAGTGAAAAGAAGCTGTACCGCTCGCGATCGAATCGTGTCATCGCGGGCGTGTGCGGAGGCCTCGGCGAATACTTCGGGATCGACCCCACCGTGATGCGGGTGATCTTCGTCGTTGCCACGATCTTCCTTGCCGGGATCGGTGGAATCCTCGCGTATGCCATCCTCTGGGGCATCGTCCCTGAGGGGCCCAATGGCGCCGCCGGCACCGGTGCGGCCATGACGTCAAGCGGGGCCCGCCCGCCTGCCAACCGTTAGGCACCCATGGTGATCGCGGTCGCTGTGACCGCGCTCACCTTCAACCAGGACATCGCGCCGGCGCTTGCGACGAGGCCGGCGGCGTGCCACGTTCCAGGAACCGCGGGCACGGTGTCCTGTACGCCCACATGACACGGCATGCATGCGCCACCGCCTTCCGCGAACATGGCGTTCTCGGGGTCGATGATGCGCAGGTGATACGCGGCCTCCGATGCGTACAATCCGAACTCGTAGGTCACGTGGGTCACGGTTTCTGCGATGTCGAACGCTTCGGCGATGGGGCCACCGTTCCCGCTGAGGTCCTTGTCCACGACCGTGGTTGCTTCGGCCGTGTAGAGTTCGCCGGTGTAGTTCGCGCCGGCCCCGATGAGTTCGAGGGAGTAATCGCCACCCCAGGTGACCTTCGTCCACCACTTCACGACGGGCGAGTACGTGTATTCCACGAACGTTTCATTCCCGCGCATCCCAGTGATGCTGAAGCCGGGGCCCGGGCCAAGGGGAGTCGGGATCGTGGCTTCCTCCTTGGCGGTGAGGGTGACCTCGAAGCCGTCCCACGTGGTCTTCCACGTCTTCCCATCCGAGAGCGGGAAGTCGAAGAATTTCACGGGACCGGCCTCCTGTCGGCCGCTCAGGTCCGCGCGCTTGATGGATCCGACGAATGAGATGTCGAACACGGCGTCATAGACCGCAGCGTCCACTTTCTTCGGAAGGACCGTGTAGGAATCGCTCCCCGCGGCGCTCACGGCGTACGTGTGGCCATCGTCGGGACTCTTGAACTCCCACCAGTCGCCCACGTTCCAGGTGGGTGCTGCGCCCGCGTCCAGGAGTTTCCCGGTCGCGTCGGCGATTTTTCCCGGTTCGTTCGCGTCCGGGACCGCGTCGAGACGCCCGCGTTCCAGGGATTCGGCCGCAGTCGGTTCATCCACACAGCCCGCAAGCGCCGCGGGTACGACGACAGCGAAGGCGATCAGGAGCCTGGGCGGAGCGTACATGGACCCATCGAGTCCCTTCACGGAAGATAAAGGAGCGGGTGCGATCGATGCCCAACCCGGGTCGGGCGGTGGCGGGTCGGCGGACCCGATGACGTGTTGGCGGTGCCGGCGGAGGGGGTCATTCCGGCCGGCGCACCGCGAGCACCGGGATGATGCTGTGCCGGATGACGTGATCGACCACGCTCCCGACAGCAAGGCGCCGGAATCCGGTGCGACCATGGGTGCCCATGACGATCATGTCGCTCCCGATGACGCGTGCAGCGGCCACGATGGTGTCGCCCGCGTGACCGTTCCGGATGTGGATTTCCGCATCCACGCCGTTCCGGCGGATCCCGTCCGCGACTGCCTCAAGGTCCGCTGCGAGTGCGCCGCTTCCGGCACGTTGCGCCTTGCGGGCCGCGCTCCCAATGGTTTCGACTTCGAGGTCGACGACGTGGAGGAGGTCGATGGTCGCACCGAAGGCAATCGCCAGGACCTGCGCATGGCCGAGTGCAACGGCAGCGCCGGCCGAAAGGTCCGTCGGGACGAGGATGCGCCTCGGGACCGGGGGCAGGGCCACGGGAGTCACGATCCCGACATCGCGCGCCGGGCTTTGGGGTTTCCGGAACCCGGCGACCAAAAGGACAGAACCAAATCCGTCGTGCGCCTCCCCGGTTTGATGAGCGGAGACGAGACGGATGACCTCCGTCGCATGGTGCGGGAGGCAGCGGACGCCGCCAAGGCGGCGCAGAAGGCCGCCGAGCGCGTCACGGCCGACGAGCCGTCCCGCTTCGAACGAATCCTGGAAGCCATCCGGGACCTCCTCGGCACATTCGCGGACCTCCTGATGGGTCGCCTCCGGGTGGAACTCACGAACGCCCGCCGCTCGGGCGAAGACCTCGTGGCCCGCACGTTGCGTGCCGTATCGCGGAGCCTGACCCATGTACTCGATGCCGCCATCCTGGCCGCCGGCGCGTGGGTCCTGCTCACCGTCGGCATTGTCACGTTTGCGGTCGCGCTCTCCCGCGGCCTCGACCATGTACTCGGCGAGCCGTGGGGGACCGCCGCCACCGGGGCGCTCTTCCTCGCAGGCTCCGGCATCGCATGGAGTCTCGCGCGGGCCCGCCTGAAGGCCGTGGCCGAGGAAGGCTGGCGCGTCAAGGACGCCTAGTCATCACACCTTCATCATGACATGGCGGTTGCCCTGCCACTTGTGCAGGACGCCGGCCGTGTCGAGGAGCTTGTCCGTCCGGAGTCCGCATGTCGTGCAGCGGAACGTGTACTCCATGATGGTCTTGAATTCGCCTGCGAGGGCCGCGCGGTCGCTGCCCACAAGCCTGCGTTCCCGGGAGAATTCCGTGAATGTGGTCACCTTGTTCTCCTGGTCGCACTCGGCCTGGAATTCGCCGGTCATGGCCGGGGCAGCACCCCTCCCGGATTATTGCCTTTTGGCCCCAGCCGGCTTGCGCTCACCTCCGCGTCTGCCCGGCATGGGCGCGGATCGGGGTTCAACTGCCCATTGGCGCGCCGGGGAACATGTCCGCGCCGCCCGGGGTCATCATGACGGGGTCGAGGCCGGTCCGGAGGGCGTGGGTGCCACGGTACTGGCGCGGCCAACCGGCCGCTTCAACAAGGTCGGCGGTCTCGAGCTTCTTCAGGTGGTGGCTCACCGTGCGCTGGGTCACGCCGACGGTGGATGCCAGCTGCGCCTGGGTAAGGCCCTTCGGGGCGCCGATGATGGCCGTGGCCACTCGCTTGCGCGTCGGGTCCTTGAGCACGCCGACCGTGGATTGGGCTTCGCGCGTCGGCGCCGGGTTCGTGAAGTACGCGAGGTACCGGCCGGCGCGGCGCATGGTGATCATTTCGGCCTTTTCGAGGAGGTTCACATGGTAG
>JBFILE010000385.1:0-3910 GCA_041599855.1 Thermoplasmatota archaeon | reverse complement strand
GCACGATGCGGGCCGGCCGACCGGCCGCAGTCCGGAGGGATCTGCCCCGCGGATGGCGACGGGTGGAAGGGTCGATGAACACGTCACAAGACGGAGCGGTGCCCCCGGGATGACGGGCGCGCGGACCCTGATGCCGCATCAACACCGTGCGCAGGCCCGGCCATATGTCCGGGCCCGTTCCGGCCGCGGGCTACCCCTCGGCACCGCGCGACGATTCGATGGCATGGCAGGAGCGCCCCGTCGTGACGTGGCGGGCTCCGCGGCCTCCGGGACAAGGTGTGCCGGGCCATGGGGAATCGTGCGCAGCGAGGCACGTCGCTTGAATAGGCGCGAGGCCTCCGGCCCCCATCTTGGGGGGCCCGGCATTCCGTTGGTTTCACCTGCGGCGCAGGGCGATGGCGACAGCCGCCAACGCAAGCACGACGAAGATGCCCGCGGGCGCAGGCGTCTGTTTTGCGCCCTCCTTCGTCTTGAACCCGCCTTCCTTCTCGAGTTCGTTCGTGCGGCCCGGCGTCGAGTCCGGATTCAGCGGCTCGAGGTTGCCGGTGTCCTCATCGACGACGCCGACCACGATATCGACGACGCTCGGGACCAGGCTGGTGGCTCCGGCATCGTCCTTCACCGTGAGCGAAATCCGGTAGACGCCGTCCGAGTCGAACGTGTATTCGTATTCGGCTTCCGTGAGCCATTCCGTCTGCCACGACTTGGATTCCTTGGCACGCGTGTGGTTGAACGCGAACCGGTAGCCGGTGACCCGACCGTCCGAATCCGAACTCGTGGACGCATCGAGGAGAACCGTGTCCCCGGTGCGTGCAGTGAGGATGTCGGTGGTGAGCCGCGCATCCGGCGCCTTGTTCACGGTGACCACCTTCACGGCGGCGCTTTCGAGGCCGCGCATTTCCACGTCGCCGCCGACCGCGACCACGCGGTAGGCGTACGCGAGGCCGGGTTCCACGTCCTGGTCCATGAACGTGGTCGCCTCGATGCCGTAGAATGTACGCGGTCCGCCCACGGGCCCTTCCCGGATGACATCGTACACGACGCGCGAGTGGCCGCCGAGGCTCGCTGGCGGCGTCCATTGCAGTCGGACGCTCGTTGCGCCGGCGAGGGCCTGCACGTTGCGGGGCTCGCTCGGCCGTTCGAGGAGGGCCGCGGACCGGGGAGCCGTCGGCGGGCTCGATCCCTGATTGTTCTTTGCAACGACCGCGTAATGGTACCGGTGGCCGCTTTCGACACCGATGTCCTCGTACGTGGTGGCCGTGATGCCGGAGGCGATGCGGACAAGGTCGGTCGCCGTGGTACCGCGGAGGATGTCGTACTCGTCCGCGAAGGGAAGTGCGGATTCCCATGAGAGGACGACGCTTCCGCCCATGACTTCGAGGGTGAGGGCGCGGGGCGCGTCGGGAACCGGGGCCGGGATGACGGTCACGGGCGCGGGTTGGGCGCTACCGCCGACGGCGTTGAAGGCCTGGATGCCGTAGGTGTACGATTCCCCGTTCGTGAGACCGGTGTCGACGAATTCGGTGCGGTTCGTGGGGAGCGCGATGGCATACTTCTCACCCGTGGGGTCCGTGCGGTACAGCGTGTAGTTCACGAGTTTCGCGCCGCCCGTGTCGGCGGGCGCGGTCCACCGGAGGACGACGCGTTCGTTGGCCGGGTAACCGTCGAATTCCAGGATCGCCGACGGAGGTCGGGTGGGCGTCTTCGTGGTCGCTTCTGCGAACGAGAGGCTGGGCCCGAGGCTGTTCACGGCGCGCACGCGGTACGTGGTGGAGGACCCGGGCGGGAATGCGGAGTCCCGGTACTCGGTGGTCTCGGTCATGCCGAGGCGCGTCTCGAATCCGTTGTGGACCCGGTACACTTCATAGCCCGTGACCGTGGACCCGCCATCATACCGCGGCGCGTTCCACCGGAGGACGACCTCGAAACCTTCCACCTTCGTCTCCAGCTTGGAGGGAGCCGAGGGTTCCGTGACCCCGGGCGTGAACTGGATGATGTCGGAGAGGCCGTCCTTGTGGACGTTCGCATCGCGGCCTCCGAAGAGGAAGATATCGCCCTTCTCGCCCGCTTGGGCGTAGCCGGCCGCGTACCGACCCCCGGGGAGCTGCAGGGGGTGGGTGGTGACGACCTTCTGGTCCGGCTGCACCACGAAGATGGAGGTGAGCGCGGTGCCGTTGAAGAGGCGCCCGCCGATCGCGTAGAGCACGCCGTCGCCGGAGGCGCCCGCTGCGTACTGGAGTCCTTTCACGGGCAGGTTGAACGGCGCGATGGTGGGGGCGTCCGCGATGCGCGTGTCGAACACCTGGATGGTGCGGACCACATCGCTCGTCTCGTCGCCGTTCTCGGTCTGGATGGTGGCGAGGCCTCCCATGAGGTACGCCTTTCCGTTGAGCATGGCGACCGCCGCGTCCTGCACCGCGTACTTGAGGTTCACGTCGAGCGTCTTGATACGCGTGGCCGCGCTGGTGGCGAACGGGTCGACGCTCACGATGTCGGATTTGCGTTCGATGAACGCGGGGAACTTGAAGGAGAGGCCCCCGTACACATGGATGGTCCGGCCATTGTAGGTGGCGTGGAGGCCCCATGCGGTGTACGGCAACTGGTCGATCTTCGTGACCTTGTCCGCGTCGATGTCGTACCGCAGGATGTCGTCGATGGATTCGGGGACGAGTTGGTTCCGCTCCTTGTTCGGGTCCCACGTCTCGACGAGGGTGGCACCGCCGAACAGGTACACGGAGCGTTGCCCGGGCACGAAGACGCCCGCCATCGACTGGCGACCGGACGGGAGTTTGCCATCCATCACGGCGACCTCCTGGGTCTTGGGGTCGTACCGGATGATGGTCTTCTGGTACTCGGGACCGGACCGGCCACCGAAGATGAAGAACTCCTCCCCGGTCCACACTGTCGTCGCGCCGAGGATGGGGAAGGGCAGGAGGGGATTCGATACGGCACGGGCGGCTTCCGCCTCATCCGAGACGAGGCCGAAGGCGAACGACGCGGACAGAAGGATCGTGAGTGCGAAAAGCGTCGTGGCGAACGGCCTTCGACGCGCGGCCTGTGGGCGCTCCATCAGGCCGGCACTTGCGCTGGTGCGGTATAAAGGCCACGCAAATTCCGGGAAAAATGGGAGGGGTCCACATGGAATGGCAGGCATTCGAATCACCCGCTCGGCCGCCGGCTTGTCGGCCCCATGGCCGCCTGCCGCGAAGACGCCGTCGCGGCGGCGTCGCGGGCCACGACCCGGGGGACCGCGGCAGCCATCAGGGCCCGGAGGGCGGCGGAGCCGGGGTGATCATCACGGCCCGGAAGGCAGCGGAGCCCGGGCGACGAATCACGGCCCCGACGGCTGCGCAGCGGGCCCGGCCGGCAGGACCAACGCCACCCGGAGGGGCAGATGGTCGGATGCCGCGCGGGCCGCCGCGGACCGGATCACCTCGGCCCCGTCCACACCGATGTCCGGGCTCACGAACACGTAGTCGATGCGGGCCCGGGGACGCAATGCGGAGATCGTGTTCCCCATGGGGTCGTCGATGGCGTGCCCGGCCATCATCCACGCGTCATCGAGCGTGGCGGTCATCGCGCCGTACACGTCAAGGTACGACGATTGCCACGGGCACGCCCTTCCGGGGCACGTGTTGAAGTCCCCGGCCACGATGACGGGGCCCGGCAACGTTCCCACGTGGCGCGCCAGGTCGAAGCCTTCGCGGATGCGGTTCCCGTGGGACAGGTGCGTGACGAGCACATGGACGGGTTGCCCGTTGACATCGACGAGGGCCTCCAGCGCGATGCGCCCTTCGCCGCCGATGGGGACTTCGCGCCACGAGTCGACGGGGGCCCGGGATAGGAGTGTGAGGCCACGTCCGACCGCATGGTACGGGAGTCTGTCGGCAATGTAGCGACCGAGGTCCAG
>JBFILE010000384.1:0-3911 GCA_041599855.1 Thermoplasmatota archaeon | reverse complement strand
GGTGGGGTGCTACCGAGCCGCGCAACGCGCGGCGAGGTTGGGGGTGGGCTGGTGGGGGCCCCAACTGTCGCACCCACCCCTCGCGGCCCGCGCGAAGCCGTCATTCCAAGTCTCCGACTCATCTGCTCGACATGTTCCCGCACGCATCAGCGATTCAACACACCGGATGGCCACCGCGCGGCAAGCCCGCCCGTGCCCGGCCCGTACTCAACAAGCACCCGTGCTGGGTCGCTTGAGAAACGCCTTCGCGCGGCCGTATTCGGGACCCTCCAGTCCGCGGAGGGTGTGCGTGATGTCGATATTCTCGCCGAGCTTGCTCGTCCAGTCGCCGCACGGGAGGCCGCGGGCCACATGGGTGGGTGTGCCTTCCGCGTCCAGGTAGATGGCGATCTTCTCGAAGTCGGCCTCGGATTCGCCGTGGTCGCATCGGGCGTAGCCGAGGGTCGCGTAGGCGGCGATGAACGCCTTGAGATCATGGTTCCGGGGCACACCCGGCGGCCAGTAGTGATGGTCGATGGTGGGCCACCACCAGCGCTTCTTGTCGCCGGCAGCCCACGCGATGCAATTGTACTTCCTCGTTGCAGGGCCCGTGCGCTTGAACGGCGATTTCCTGAGATTCGGGAAGGCGTCGTAGAGTTTCATGGAACCTCGTTCATTTGGTGGCTGGCTGTTGCCTTGATCACGGCAGATTCACCGTCCGCCAGGAACCCCATGGCGGATATCGGCGTGTTGGAGCGACCGGGTCGATCATTTCCCAGAAACGTCGTGGCGCGGGATCGATGGATCCCCGGTCGTGGACGCAGCCGACAGGGCCCATCGCAACGTCCCGGGTCAGGGACGTTTGTCAGGAAGAGGGCCCGCGGCTGCCGTTCGTTGGTGCTGCGAGGGGGCGCGCGGCCTAATACCTTCTGGCCGCGGCTTCACCGCAGCCCCACCTTCTGGCCGCAGCTTCACCGCAGCCCCACCTTCTGGCCGCCGGTTCGCCGAAGCCCGAGTCATCCGCCACACCCTCATTGCAACTCGAGCCATCGGCCACACCCCCACCGCCGCCCCAAACTTGCGGCAACACCCGCCCTGCCGCCCGGGCTTCCGGCTACGCGCTCAGCCCCTGCATCCGCAGGCCCCCGCGCGCAGGCCTTCTGCATCTTCCGACCGCTACGTGTTGCCGAGTGCGTCCTCGATCGCCCGACTCGACGCTGCATCCAGCGGGTCGAATGGCGCCCACTTCTTCAGGAGGACGCCGTCCCGGTCAAGGAGCATGGTCTGCGGCAGCCCGACAAAGTTGTACACGTCAGCGACGTGGCGCGCGGGGTCGCGCGCAATGGTGTAGGTGACATTGAGGTCATCCACGAATGCGCGGACCCCGGCATCCTCGCCGGCATCGTCCACGCTCACCCCCACCATGACGAGTCCGCGGTCCGCATACCGCTCATGCCACGCCTGGAATCCCGGCATCTCGTCGCGGCACGGCGCGCACCATGTTGCCCACGCGTTCACCACGACGACGCTGCCCCGATGGTCGCTGGTGTTGAAGGTCCCGCCGTCAAGGACCGCGGCTTCATACGCCCGATGGGGCTCGGCGGCCGGTGGGCTCCCGCTCCCCGCAGGTCCGGCTTCGATGCAGCCGGCTGCGAGGATGGCGAGGATGATCGTGCCGAGAAGGATCCTCACGGCACCGCCTCACAATCGACGCCGCCGCAGAAGGAGGGCGACGGTGGCCAGCGCCGCCATGACCATGGTGCCCGCGGCACCCGGCGTGCCGTTCGATCCGGAGGCATTGGCGCCCTCCCGGCCGGTTGCGGCATTGGTTGCAGCATCGTCCGGTCCCGGCACGTCGCTGATCTCGATCACGGGCTCGAGCATGGCGCCCTGTTCACCTGCCAGGCCCTTGACGAGGAAGTAGTAGGTGTCCGCCTTCAGCGTCTGGAAGCGCAGGATGCCGTCGTCCCCCTCGTCGCGCGGGAACTGGGCGATCTCCTTGAAGTCCTCGGGGAAGCTGCCGCCGGCGCCTTCCCGCTGCATGAGGATGTACTGGTACGCGGTGCCTTCGGGTGCGTCGAACCGGAAGGCCACGCGCTTCTCGGCCGGAATGTCGAAGTTGAAGATCGCGTACGAACCCGGGAAGGGCAGGGGCTTCAGCAGGCAGTCGCACGACTGGTCGAAGTAGAACAGGTATCGCGCGGCCTGGTCCCCGGTGTTCGTGATGGTGATGGTGTAGTTGTTGCTCGTCTCGGGGAGCGAGACGGTGTTCACGTTCATCTGGACCGATGGCGCCCACGTCCACGTGGCCACCGTCTCGTTCGCCAACGCCAGATCGACGCGGAGTGTCGTGTCGTTCTTGACGATGCCGCCGACCACCATGAATACCCAGCCTTCACGGAGCGGGCCGTTCTCGAAGGCCGCGTGGATGGTCTTTGACGCACCCGGTTCAAGGTCTTCCACGGACACGGTGAAGTGGTTCTGGGGGTGGTTGGCGTGGGCCGCGGGGGCAAGGACCATGGCGGCGGCGAGGACGCCGATGAGCGTGAGGGCGGCGGCGGGCGCGCGCATGACGCGGCGAGGTGGCGGCTTCGGCATAACGGTTTGGTGGCCGGATTCACGCCCGAAGGATGGCTTCGGCCACGAGGCCAACCAGGTAGGCGGACGCGCCGGCGAGGGCCCCGACGGCGAACATCTCGGCCCCGCTGCGCCATGCGGGTTTCCCGGTGAAGGGCGCCCGGGCGGCCCCGGTTGCGAAGAGGACGATTCCGGCTGCCAGTCCGGCAACGGCGAACCGGGTGCCACGTCCGCCGACCGGGGCGGCATAGGCGAGCAGCGGGATGCTGCCTGCGATCAGGAAGGCCGCGAAGGTGGCGGCGCCGTGGCGGAGGGGGCGCTCGGCTGCAACACTCAACCCTTTCTGCTCCAGCTCGGATTTCAGGCCAAGGTAGTTGCTCGCACCCATGCTGAAGCCGTCCGCGACGAGATTCGCGAGGCCGAGGATGATGGCGACCGCCGGGGAAAGGGCGGCACCGGTGACGCCGGCGATGACGGCGAGGGTCGTGACGACACCGTCGATGGCTCCGTACACGGCGTCCCTCAGGTAGTGCCCGGCGCCGCTGTCGGGCCTGCCGGGTGCGTGCATGGGGTCGCGTCGCCGCGGCTCGGCTTCAGGTTGGCGTCTCCCCTGCGGGGGGTGGGTGCCGGTGGCGGGTGACCCACGCGTGGGCTTCGAAGGCGACCACGTCGAGGAGTGCCAGCGCAAGGAGCGCTCCCCACAGGTCGAGGCCGACGGGGCCGATGCCGAGGACCGCCTGCGTGGGCGGAATGAACATCGCGGCGACGTGGATGAGTTGCGCGCCGACGGCTGCTGCAAGCAGGAGGGGGCTGCGGAGGGGATTGTACGTGAGGGCTGTTCCGGTCTCGGTGCGCGCGATCCCGAGATGCACATTCTCGAAGAGGACCATGAGGAGAAGCGTGGCGTTCCGTGCCTCCTCGATGGCCCACCCGCTGCGAAGGAGGAACGCGAACGTGGCGAACGCAAGGCCGCCCATGACGAAGGCGCCAAGGACAGTGCGCTCGATCATGTGCCGGTTGAAGATGCGTTCGTCCGGGTCACGGGGTGGCCGACGCATGATTCCCGGTTCCCCGGGTTCGAGGGCGAGCGCCACGTGCTGGATGCCGTTCGTGACCAGGTTCAGCCAGAGAAGCTGCGCAGGCAGGAGGGCAAGCGGAAGACCGCTCGCGGCCCCAAGGAGGATAAGGACGATCTCGGCGGCTCCTGTTGACACGAGGAGGAAGACCACCTTGCGTACGTTCGCGTACGCGATGCGCCCCTCTTCGATGCCGTTCACAATGCTCGTGAAATCGTCGTCCGCGAGGACGATGTCGCTCGCGTCCCGGGCCACATCGGTTCCGCCCGCACCCATGGC
>JBFILE010000383.1:0-3912 GCA_041599855.1 Thermoplasmatota archaeon | reverse complement strand
CGCGGTTCGCCGAAGCGACTCACATCACTTCGACGCCTTCGGCCGCCGCGTACCGGGCGCGTTCACGCTGGCGCTTGTGGTACACGCTGGATTCGACGAGGGCGTGTTCCTTGGACTCTTCGACTGCGGCCTTGCGGAGGTCCTCGATGGAGAGGCCTTCGCGGTCGCGTTCGGGGCTTCCCTTCGGGAATTCGAGGACGCGCTTCACATAGTTCTTCTTCGCGGTCGTGATGATGCTCTCGACGAGGGCACCGCTCACGATGTCCTTGCGCTTGATCGTCTTGACCGATTCCTTCGCTTCGGGGTCGAGCTTGAATTCGACCCACTTGTTCTCGCCGAAGATCTCTTCGACGAGTTCCTCCTTCATGGCTTCGAGCGCCTTCTCCTTGGACCCGCCGTGCTCGGCGATGTAGGTGTCCTGGAGGGGGAGGTCGGGGGCGAGGTAGATGTCGATGATCTTGCGCGCGCCGTTCCTGTCGGGGCGCGAGATTTCGATGACCTCGTCGAAGCGACCGGGCCGAAGCAGTGCGGGGTCGATCATGTCGGGCCGGTTTGTTGCGCCGAGGATGTAGACGTCCTTCAGGGCGTCGACGCCGTCCATCTCGGAGAGGATCTGGGCGATGATGTTCTTCTGGACACCGGCGCTGTCCTGTTGGCCGCGCGTGGTGCCGAGGGCGTCGAATTCGTCGAAGAAGATGATCGAGGGCGCGTTCTCGCGGGCCTTCCGGAAGAGCGCCTTGATCATGTTCTCGGATTCGCCCACCCATTTGCTGAGGATGTCGGCGACCTTGACGCTGAAGAACGTCATGTCGTTCTCGGTGGCGACGGCTTTGCCGATGAGGGTCTTCCCGCATCCGGGGGGACCGTAGAGGAGGACGCCCTTGGGCGCCTTGAGGCGGATCTTCTCGAAGAGTTCCGGCTCGATGTACGGGAGTTCGACCACGTCGCGGATGCGTTCGAGGACGTCGTCGAGGCCCCCGATGTGGTCGTATTTCACGTTCGGCGTTTCGCCGAGGAAGAGGTCGCGGATCTCACTGGAGGGCCGGACTTCGAGGATTTCGAGGGTCGGCGGGAGGAGGCTGACCTCGTAGCCGATCTTCATCTCGTCACCCATGGCGGGGTCCATTTCGACGATCTTCTTCTCGAAGCCGTCGCCGAGGGTGACCACGAGGCGGTCGGCGTAGATGTCGACGACCTTGCCGACGACGCCCTGCTCGTATTGGCGGGATGACGCAATGACGGCGTACGTCTTGGGGTGGAGCCAGACCCATTGGGCCTGCTTCAGGTCGGATTTCTCACAGTTGCCGGCGGTGACCTTGAGGACCTGGGATCCGTGGGCGACCACGAGTTCGCGGTCGGTGAGGTCGTCGCCTTCCAAGCGGAGGACGTATG
The DNA here is from genome assembly GCA_041599855.1 of Thermoplasmatota archaeon. Lineage (GTDB taxonomy): Archaea > Thermoplasmatota > SW-10-69-26 > JACQPN01 > JAJPHT01 > JBFILE01. Next base: position 2,520 of record JBFILE010000383.1, on the reverse strand, counting down.
CGGCAAGAAGCGGCGGCTCCTTGATCTCGTTGAACTTGTCCTCGTACGCTTTGACCATGGCGCGGAGTTCCGCGACTTCCTGGTTCTGCGAAGCGAGGCGGCTCTCGAGCTTGTCCACGTCATCAGCTCCTGCGCCGTGCTTCTCGACATCCCGGTTATCCATCACGAGTCACCCTGTAGAGCCCCGCAGGGTGCGAGTGATCGCCCCTGCAGTCGAACAGACAGCGTGGGTTCGGATGTTGCAGCAACACCATTCCCTCGGCTGTCTGGCGGCAAGCCGTGTCAGTTGTTCATCTGGATAAGAGTTTTGCCATGGGCGCTTGTCCGCTCTCGCCGCAGTCCAAGGGACCAGGAAGCCGGGGGCCCGACGCGGGCCCTGATGAGTGGATACGTTCGGGTGAATGGCCCGTGCGGCTCTCGCGGAACCGGGTGCGCGCCTGATGCACGGCAGCGCTGGAAAACGGCCAGGATGACATGTCGGCGCGTGCTCCAGCGGGAGGAATGTCTCTTCGACGGGCTGTGGAGGGGCGCGCGCGTCACCCGGATGCCGATCGGAGGACTGCGGCTTCCGCCTTCTTGACGAGGTCCTCGACGGGAACGCCGCGCTCGCGGGCGACGAGGACGGCCGCAGCTTCCGGGAGAAGGAGGCCCTCGGCGCGTTTCACCATGTCTTCCACGGCTTTGGTGACGGCGGTGGGTGCAAGTCCGCTCGTGTGCGCGATGATGCCCACGAGTTCCTGGAGGACGTCGGCGGCGACGGTTTCCTCGAACACTTCGGTGGTGGGTTTCCAGTTCAGGGGCACGGTGATGGAAACGGGATCGAATCCGGGGGCTACGTCGTCGCCTTCGACGCGGAGGACGCGTTGGGCGATGGCGTGGTCGAGAAGGCGGCGCGCGTCCTGTGGCGAGAACCATTTCAGGTCGAAGCTGAGGAGGCGGTGGAAGTCATCCTTTGGGATGCGGTCGGTGCCGCGGCGGCGGAAGACGAAGGCGACGACGCGTTTGAGGTCACTCACCGGGGAGCGCCTCCGGCGGCGGCCTTGCGTTTGCGGAGGGCGCGGTGGCGGCGACGGCGATGACGCCGGTGAAACCGGATTCTTCGAGGATGCGGCGCCCGTAGGTGTCGAGGGCGGGGGAGAGGAACCACCGTTCGCCGGTGAAGCCGCCGAGGTCGCTGACGATGCGGTCGCGGGTGCGGCGTGAGCCGTCGAGGTCGATGGCGACGATGCCGCAGCCGAGGTCGTCGGCGTCGGCGAGGATGGAGGAGACGGATCGCTTGGGGTCCTTGCGGTTGGGGACGAGGGCGCCGTCCTTGTATTCGAGGCCGAGGTACAATTCTTCGGAGTCGGCGGCGGCTTCGTCGAATTCGGCGGGGTCGGCGAGGGTGTTCCATCGCATGGTGATGCGGGATGCGCCGGCGATGAAGAGGTCCATGGCGTCGGTGGCGTGTCGGGAGCCGGCGTCCCACCAGACGGGGTCCTTGCGGGTGGCTTCGCGGACGAGTTCGAGGTCGCAGGAGTTGCTGGCGATGCCGGGGAGGTCGATGACGTAGGCGTCCTTCGCGTCCTTGGCGAGTGCGCGGATCACGATGACCGTGCCGTCGATGTCGCTGGTGGCGGAGGGGGCTTGGATGCGCCCGTTGTCGCCGAGCATGACAAGGGGGATGGCTTGGAGCCCGGGCTGGGGCTCGTCGACGGATTCGGCGGACGGCTCGACGGGGTCCATGGAGGATTCCCCATCGAGCGTGCCGTATAAAAACGATGGCCGGCTGACCCGCGTTCGCTCACTGGAACGATTTGCCGCAGCCGCAGCTGGACGACGCGTTGGGGTTGTCGAGGACGAAGCCGGCGCCCATGAGGGATTCGACGTAGTCGAGTTTGGCGCCGCGGACGAGGGGCTCGATGTCTTCGTCGATGTAGATTTCGACACCGTTCTGTTCGATGACGAGGTCCTGCTCGGCGTTCTTTTCGGAGAAGTCGAGTCCGTACGTGTACCCGGAGCAGCCGCCGGGGGCCACGGTGACGCGGAGACCGATTCCCTGTTTGTTCTCGCTTTCCATGATCTTCTTGACCATTTCAGCGGCCTTGTCGGTGAGCGTGAAAAGCTCCGTTTGGGGTTCAGCCTGGGACATGGGAACCAATGGCCTAGGCTGCCTCCTGGTAGATAAATGCCATGGGGCATGGGCCGGACGCCCGGCAGGGTGGTCGTGCGCCGGGGTGGTCGGGAATCCGGGTTGCGGGGGCGTGCTGCGTGTTTGGCCGGGGCAGGTTCGGGGCGGGGCGTCCGGGTGAGGGGGCGGGGTCGTGATTGCGCGGCAACCAGGGGCCTCGTCAACGGCGATCGGAATCGCGTCACCGGCCACGTCAGGGATCGCGCCGGGATCGTATCGGTGGATCGCCGGCGGGACCGAGTTCGGGATCGCGTACTCGGGCGGGCCGAGCCATTCCAAGGGAAGCGTCCGCGTGCAGCGCCACGTCTGTTGTCGTCGGGCGGGCGTCATCGTCGTGGGGCGGGCGGGCG
>JBFILE010000382.1:0-3917 GCA_041599855.1 Thermoplasmatota archaeon | reverse complement strand
GACATCGGCTACACGCGTGCCCGCTACGGCATCGACTCCGAGACGTGCAGCGTGGTCACGGCCATCAATGAACAGTCCCCCGAGATCAACCAGGGTGTGGACCGCTCGCCCGATCTCATCGGCGCCGGCGACCAGGGACTCATGTTCGGGTATGCGACGGACGAGACGCCCGAACTCATGCCCATCCCGATCCAGCTCGCCCACCGCCTCTCCCACCGCCTCGCCGCAGTCCGGAAGAGCGGAACACTCGCCTACCTGCGCCCCGACGGCAAGAGCCAGATGAGCGTGGAATTCGAGGATGGGAAGCCGAAGCGCGCGGCCGCCATCGTCATCGCCGCGCAGCACAGCGAGGACGTGACCACGGACGACCTCCGCAAGGACATCCGCGCCCACGTGATCGAACCCGTGATCGCCGAGTACGTGGATGCCGAGTCCCTCCCCGAAAACTTCCTGGATGCCTCCACGGAGTACTTCATCAACCAGACGGGGCGCTTCGTCCGCGGCGGCCCCTTCGCCGACGCCGGCCTCACGGGTCGGAAGATCATCGTGGACACGTACGGGGGCGCGGCCCCCCACGGCGGCGGCGCCTTCAGTGGCAAGGACCCGACCAAGGTCGACCGGTCCGCCGCGTACGGCGCCCGGTGGGCCGCGAAGAACGTGGTCGCAGCCGGCCTTGCGAAGAAGTGCCAGATCCAGCTCGCGTACTCCATCGGCCACGACCAGCCGGTGAGCATCAACGTGGAAACCTTCGGGTCCGGACTCGTACCCGATGCGGACCTCGACCGCATCGTGCGGAAGACCTTCGACTTCAGCCCGGCAGGCCTCATCCGGGAACTCGACCTCCTCCGCCCCATCTACAAGCAGACGGCGGCATACGGCCACTTCGGCCGCAACGACCTCGACCTGCCGTGGGAGCGGACGAACCGTGTGGACGAGTTGAAGCAGGCGAAGTAGGCGACCTCGCCGCGGCCCGGGTGCGGCGTGCGGGACCTCCCGCGCCCGGCGCGATCGGCCCTCGCCGTCGCGCCCGGACGAAACCCGCCCCGCCGAGGGGGAACACCCCATTCCCGGACCCCTCCTTTTTTTCCCGTCGCGGACCCCGCATGATCGGCCACCCCCCTATTCCTGCGAAGAATAACGCGAAACCCTTATCATGAACCCCGGCTTCGATACAGTATTACGCGCCGGGCAGTTCCATAACCTCTGGTAATTGCGCGGTGGCGTGGGGGAACGTTCCCGTGTCCTTCGATGATACGCTATCGGCCGGCCGATTCGTGATGACTGCGGAGCTTCAGCCCCCGCGCGGAACCGGCGTGGACCGGTTGCGCCTTGCCGCCCGCGAGATGGCCGGCGTCGCAGACGCCGTCAATGTCACCGACTGTGCCGGCGCCAATGCCCGCATGTCGAGCCTTGCCGGCAGCATCGTGACCCAGCAGGAAGGCCTCGACGCCATCTTCCAGATCACCTGTCGGGATCGCAACCGGCTCGCTCTCCAGGCGGACCTCCTCGGTGCCGCCGCCCTCGGCATCCGCAATGTCCTCGTCCTCGGGGGCGACCCGCCGTCAATCGGGGACCACCCGGAATCGAAGGCCGTCTTCGACCTCGACACCCATTCCCTCATCGGCCTTGTTGCGAAACTCCGCGGCGGCCACCTCCTCAACGGCAAGGAATTGAAGGGGGCGCCCGACTTCGTCATCGGCTCCGTCGCAGACATGTTCCGTGACCCCGTCGACGTGTCCCTCTCCAAATTGGCGGCCAAGGCCGAGCATGGTGCGGATTTCATCCAGACCCAGGCCGTGTACGATGTGGACCGCTTCGCGGCTTGGTTCGAACAGGTGCGCGCGCGGGGGTTGCACACGCGCATGCGCATCCTCGCCGGCATCATCCCCCTCAAGAGCCCCCGGACCGTGGACGCGCTCGCCCGGATCCCCGGCGTCGTGATCCCGGAGGTTGTCGCGCGCCGCATGCGCGATGCCGCCGACCCGCAGGCCGAAGGCATCGCCATCGCCGTGGAAACGGCTCGCGCCCTCCGGAAAATACCGGGCTTGTCCGGCGTCCACATAATGCCCGTTGCGTGGCCGGAAGCGGTGCCCATCATCGCGCGGGAAGCCGGACTCGGCCCGTTTGATCCGACTCGCGGCATCATTCCCAAGCACGCGTGACCGGCGGTCATCGGACCGAGGGGTTATTTATGCGGCGAGGGTTCGCCGGGACCAATGAAGCGGGACCTCATGGACATCCTGTGCTGCCCGGTGCACAAGACCGACCTCACCCTCAACGTGAAGGAGGAGAATGAGCAGGAGGTCCTCGAGGGCGACCTGTTCTGCGGCGAGTGCGACTTCCACTTCCCCATCGAGGAAGGCATCCCGAACCTCCTGCCGCCCGAGATGCAGCGGAAGGAAGCGGCCGAGTCCGGCGACACCCAGCCCGCGTGACGTGGGCGGCCGTCTCCGAGCCACACGTTTCCGGCTGCCCGGCACCCTGTGGATCCCGGCCGTTCGGCCCGGTGAAGTTATACAGGGGATGGTCTTTCGCCGGCCCAATGACGACCCCTCCGCCGTACAAGGTCAAGGACCTGGGACTCGCGAAGGAAGGCCGCGCCCGCATCGATTGGGCCGCCTCCCACATGCCCGTGCTCAAGCTCCTGCGCGAGGAATTCGAACGCGAGCAGCCCCTCAAGGGCCTCACCCTCGGCGCATGCCTCCACGTCACGAAGGAGACGGCGGTCCTCATGGAGACCTTGAAGGCCGGAGGCGCCAAGGTCGCCCTCTGCGGCTCCAACCCCCTCAGCACCCAGGATGACGTGGCCGCCGCCCTCGCCGAGAGCGGCATCAACGTGTACGCCTGGCACGGCGTCGACGACAAGGGATACTACGAGTGCGTCGACCACGTCCTCGACCAGGCCCCCCACTTCACCATGGACGACGGCGCCGACCTCGTCACGCGCCTCCACACCGTGAAGACGGAAGGCCTCGCCAACGTCCTCGCCGGCACCGAGGAAACCACGACCGGCGTCACCCGGTTCAAGGCCATGGCCGCCGACGGCGCCCTGAAGTATCCGATCGTCGCCGTCAACGACGCGCAGACGAAGCACTTCTTCGACAACCGCTACGGCACCGGCCAGAGCACCATCGACGGCATCATCCGCGCCACGAGCGCCCTCCTCGCCGGCAAGGTCTTCGTCGTCGCCGGCTTCGGCTGGGTCGGCAAGGGCCTCGCCATGCGCGCCCGCGGCCTCGGATCCCGCGTCGTCGTCACCGAAGTCAACCCCGTCCGCGCCCTCGAAGCCGCCATGGAAGGCTACGAAGTCCTCCCCGGCGTCGAAGCCGCCAAGGTCGCCGACTTCTTCGTGACCGTCACCGGAAACAAGCACGTCGTGCACCGGGACGTCATCAAGAACATGAAGACCGGATGCTTCGTTGCGAACTCCGGCCACTTCGACAATGAAATCGACCTCGGCGCCCTCGAAGACGAGAAAGCCACGAAGGAAACGATCCGCCCCAACGTGGACAAGTACGTCATGAAGGACGGCCGCGAACTCTTCCTCCTCGGAGAAGGCCGCCTCGTCAACCTCGCCGCAGCCGAAGGCCACCCGCCCCAGGTCATGGACATGAGCTTCGCGAACCAGGCCCTCGCCGCCCGCTGGCTCAGCGAGAACGTGAAAGGCCTCAACGCCGAAGTGTACACGATGCCGAAGGAACTGGACGAGCGCGTCGCCACCCTCAAGCTCGCCGCCATGGGGATCGACATCGACACGCTGACCGAGGAACAGCGCAAGTACATGACGGGCTGGCAGGAAGGGACCTGAGGCCTGCGGCCTCAGGTCCCGGATTCCTTCCGCGGACGGCGTTTTTCGTCCGGCCTACGGCGGCACTGGACGCGCCTTCGCGCGTCCGTGCCTCGACGAGCTGCGCTCG
>JBFILE010000381.1:0-3939 GCA_041599855.1 Thermoplasmatota archaeon | reverse complement strand
GTGGGCACCGCCGGGAGCCCCGGACGGTTTGCACCCTCGGCAACTTGATGCGGTGTGTGGGTGCCCATCGTCCGACCTCCACGTGGCAGGCCTGCCATCGGGTCCGGCGAGAAAAGGAATTATTTATGAGGAGAAGCGCCTCGCCGGCCCGTGGCCACGCAAGCACTCGATGCGGTCGACCGACGCGCCTCCAAGGGCATGATCAGCGTCATCTTCCCCGCCTTGAACGAGGAGGAGGGCATCGGCCAGACCATGGATGACGTGCCCCGCGCCGCACTCGAAGCCCTCGGCTACGACGTGGAGATCATCGTCGTGGACGGCGAGAGCGTGGACCGGACCCGCGAGATCGCCGCCGAGAAGGGCGCGCGCGTCATCATCGAGCCACGCAAGGGCTACGGCCGGGCCTACAAGACCGGGTTCGAGCGCGCGAAGGGCGATATCATCGCCACCGCGGACGCCGACACCACCTATCCCGTGGAGCGGCTCGCCGACTACGTGGAGCTCCTCGAAAAGGAGAACCTCGATTTCATCACGACGAACCGGTTCGGCCACATGCAGCGCGGCGCCATGAAAGGCATGCACCACGTGGGCAATTTCGCCCTCACGTTCGCGACCCGCAGCCTGTTCCTCGTCAGCATCAAGGACAGCCAGAGCGGCATGTGGATCTTCCGCAAGGCCTGCCTCTCCAAACTCAATCTCACGAGCGACGGCATGCCGCTCAGTGAAGAGATCAAGATCGAGGCCTTCCGCAACAAGGACGTCCGCGCCCGCGAAATCCCCATCGAATACCGCGAGCGGGTGGGCGAGGTCAAGCTCGCCAGCTGGCGCGACGGGTGGCGCAACCTCACGTTCCTCGCGAAGAAGCGTTTCGGTATCGCAGAACCTGAGAGTTGAGGGGGGAGGGAAGCCCGCGTCCGGTGTTCGCGGGCATCTGTGGGGTGGCGCCGGCCGCTCGCAGACATCTGTGGGGTGGCGCCGGCCGCTCGCAGTCTTGGGTAGGGCAGTGCCCAGCGCTCGCAGTCTTGGGTGGGGCTGCACAAGACCGCCCCGAGGAACCAATGGGATCCAGCCACCGTACGGTTTCATCGGCGGGGCTCCCTCTGTTCCAAGGGTGAAAATGGGGCCCCGGCCGCCAGCCGATTCGATCCTTGCCTGTACTGGATGCCCTGCTGCTTCCCGTGCCAACCTCGAAGGGAGTACGTGAAACTCGGGGGGAAACGCCGGGGGCGATATCCGATTGCAGGGGGCGGGGGGCCCCGGATCTGCCATGCCGAGGAAATCGGCCGGCAGAACGCGGGAGACGCGCCGTTGCATGAATGCGGCGCGGGAACATACCGGCCTGCTTGTCGCCGGGGTGCAGACACCCTGTCCGTCCGGTTGGGCGGACCGCATGATGACCACTCGTGGAAGGCGGCCGAGTTGACCAAGGTCCACCGGGCAAGCCGAGGCGGATGCGGGCCGGGCTGCCGCGAAAAGGAAGCGGAAAAAGGGCGCCGTTCCACGTCCGTACGTCGGTCCACGTCACACGCCTTGGGAATCGCACCGGGTTGGATGTGCGGTTGGGGGTTGAAGGTCCCGGTGCGGGTGCGCCGTCGGCCGGTGTCACGCGAATGGAGTCGTGCCCCTTCGCGGCTCGTTCACCGGATGACGATGCGTTCAGGTTCCTTGCGTGCTGCGTGCCTTGTCCTTGCTTTGCCGATTCGCGTGGGAAGCGGAACCGACGCCACGGACGGGAAGCGCCACACTGAGTCCTCCCCCATCCCCCTCATGACATGGCGTCTCGCGGCCACCGTGGACACCTTGTCCGGCTGGATGGACAGACATAAGGCCGGGCGACCATTTCCAGCTCCTGTGGTCGGACGTCCCAGCACCCAAAACACAATCCGGATATGCTCGCCGGCACATGCAGGTGACGTGATGGGTGGCCGTGGACGTCGCCCGGTTCCTTCGGGGGGCATCTGAATCTGATGGTGGCGAAAAAAGAGGGGGACGTCGAAACGTTCGCGACCTCGGACGAGACCGCGAGCATTCCTGAGATTGTCGAGCGCCTCACCATCCTCGGCGTGAGCGACCAGGAGGCACGTGTCTACGTGCATCTGTGCCGCATGGGAATCTGCAAGGCCAGCGACGTTGCAACGACCCTCCGGCTCCAGCGCACGGAAACGTACCGCACGCTGCAGGCCCTCGTCGAACGCGGCTTTGCATCCGCGACCCTTGGTCGTCCAGCCAAGTACGAGGCGCGTCAGCCGGACCGCCTTTTCGGCGAACTCATCCGGGAAAAGGTCGCCGAGACCCGCAGCCTTCTCCAGGCGCAGAGCCGACTCGTGCCCAAGTTGATGACCTTGATGGAGGGGGGCGGGGACGAGGTGAGTCCGAACGCGTTCAAGGTGATCCAGGGGCGTCAGGAAGCATACCGCACCATGGATCGCATGATCCGTGACGCAACCGAGGGCCTGGAGATCCTGACCACCCACCCCGGGGCCATCAGCATGCTGGACGCCATCGGGGTCTGGGACCTGGCCATCCAGCGCGCCGCGGACGGCGTGAAGGTCCGCATCCTCATCGGCCCTTCGCCGCGCCTTGCGGACCGCGCCGCCATGTTCCGGGACAAGGCGAACATGGAGGTGCGACTCCTCGACACGGAGGAGGTCATGCGCTTCGTCGTCGTGGACGGCCGGGAACTCCTCCAATTCGTGGTGAGCGACGTCTCCGCGAAGCTCACGAGTGATCAGGACGTCTCGGTGTGGACCACGGCGCAATCCTTCGCCCGGACCCAGCGCATGCTGTTCGGGTTCGCGTGGGACCGGGCCGACAAGCTGCCCGGTTGACCCTGGTTCGCGAGAGATCGGGTCAGGCGCCGCAAGGCGCGGTCAGGCCCGTCCATCGGCCCGCTCGGTGCTCCCGGATTCCGGTTCGGGAACGCCTTCCTCGATTTCCCCGCGCACCGATCCCCCCTGCCCTGTTGCCTCCCGCGCCGCCCCCTCCGGCGCCGCCCCCTCCGGCGCCGCGCCGGCCGGCGCCGTCCCCCCCGGCGACGCCACCTGTTTCAACGCCGCCGCGCGAGCGGCCTCCCCGGGCACATACGTTGTCGGCGCGCCGCCGCGCTCCTTCACGAGGCACACCAGGTACCCGAGGCTCGCGAACGCGAGGCGCAGGATGCCCCAGAACGTGAACTGGGTCTCCAGCATGCGCTTGAACGAGTACTGGCTCCACAGGTTCCCGTGCTTCAGGGTCAACTGTTTGCGGCCGTAGCCGTTCCAGTACGCCTGCTTGAAGAATTTCGTGAACGTGTCGCGGGCCCGGTGGTACACGATGGCGCGATCATTCGCCTGGAGGCGGGCGCCGGTGTCCACACTCCGGAAGTTCAGGTCGATATCCTCGGCGGTGTGGAACCAACCGTCGAAACCATTCACCTTCTCGAAGAGGTTGCGCCGGTATGCGAGGTTGCAGCTCGGGTACGTGACGTCGCTTCCGCGGTGCACGAGTTCCACCCGGTGGAGGCTCTCGAACGCCCAGTATCCGATCTGGATGGTGTGGCCGGCGGCAATGGGGGCGTGCTGCATCGAGGACCGGAGTTCCTTCAGCCAGAACGGGTTCGCGATGCAGTCGCCGTCGATGAAGGCGACGATGGTGCCTGCGGCTTCCTTCACGCCCTGGTTCCGGCTTGCGGCGCGCGTGCCCGGGAATTCGATGAGGCGGACGAACGGGTACCGGGTTCCGTAGTCGCGGACGATTTCGCAGGTGCGGTCCGTGGATGCGGCGTCGATGATGAGGACTTCCACGGGGCCGTCCTGCACGACGAGGCTGTCGAGGAGGTCCGCGATGTGGCGTTGTTCGTTGCGCACCGTGACGATGACGCTCACGAGTTCGTCTTCCGCGGCCATGCTGGGGCGGCGAATGGGCTCCCCGCATAAAAATGACGGGAAATGGTGGGGGGCG
>JBFILE010000380.1:0-3940 GCA_041599855.1 Thermoplasmatota archaeon | reverse complement strand
CCGCCAAGGAGGAGCGCGATGGAGACCTTCGTGTGGTTGATCCGGCGCGGCTGGGGGCTGAGTCGTCCGAGTTTCGCCATGGTTCCCATCACTCCTCGTCCGTTTCCGTCGTGCGGCCGCGGGCCCGCACGCGCACCATCTCCCGGACCCCGTGGAAGATGGGCCATCCGGCGGCGATGAGGCCGACGACGATGAAGAGGGCGCCACGGATGAGGCTGGCCCCCTGTTCGGGCTCGGTGATCTGGACGCCGATCTCCGTGAGTCCCGCAAGGAACACGATGCCGCCGCCGAGGACGAGGGCGGTGCGCACGAACAGGGACCAATCGAAGGGCACGCTGCGCAGTGCTTCCGGACGGTCCGCGTCGGCCATGGCGCCGCCCATTGCGATTCCCCTAGAAATACTTGGGTGGGCGTCCCGCGCGACCCCACCGTGGCCGTTTCCCCGCAGATTCGGGGGTGAGCCATCGGCGGATTGCAAACAGCCACCCATCAACCCAACGCCGGGCGCCTGTCCGTGACGGGCCGTCGCCAGGCCGCGGACATATATAGGGGGTCGAAGAGAGTCGGTGCCCGTGCGTCCCCTTTCGGTTGTTGTTTCGTTGTCGCCGGGTCCCGTCCGCAACGGGTTCCTGAGCGCGCTCAAGGCGGTCGCGCCGAATGCCGGCGCCCGCATCCTCACCGAGGAGGAGGCCATCCGGGCCCTTGCGTCCTCAGACGTGGACCTTGTGGTCGCGGAAGCGAAGCCGGGTGCGCGGTCGAGCGATGTCCTCGTGATCGCCTCGCGGAATTCGCCTCGCACGGCCCGCATCCTCGTTGCATTCCGGAACCCCGGAACCCTCGCCGCGGCCCACGCCCACGCCGTGGTCACACCCCCGTTCAACGTCATCACCGAGCGCTCCCTCGCCGGCATCCTCGGCCTCGTCGCCTACTACCGCAGCCTGCCGGATGGTCGGCGCAGCGTGCCCCTCATCGAGTGATGGCGGCTCCGCGCGTCGGCTCGTCGGGGCCGCGGCGAGGCTTATTACGGAGTCGCGCCTTGGCGCGGCCGTTGCCCACGATCGACCCGAACCCGGCGCGCACGATGGCGACGAACATCGTGAGCATCGCCATCCTCCTCATGGGCGTCGCCCTCGGCGGAGGCGCATTCCTCCTGTTCACCCGCGGGGGCGGTGGCGCCGCGATGTTCATGGCGTTCCTTCTTGCCGCCCTTGCGATCGGCGCGGTCTTCGGCGCACTCGCCTTCCAGATGGTTCCGTTAAAGGCGGACGACATGATGGAGGAGGCGGCTGCGTACGAGGACGAGCATGGGCCCTACGAGTTCCAGGATTGACGGCCGAATCGCCGCGTTCATTCCCAGATGCAGCCGCCCTTTTCATGTCCGACGTTCGCCGCCCCCGCGTACGTGATCTCGTACGTGATCGTGGCCTCCTGGTCGACGGCGGCGCCGGGGCTTGCGGCCTGCGCAATGAGGATGTAATCATCGTAGCCCGGGTGCGCCGTCAGGTTCTCCATGGTGATGGTGATCGGTGAGGCGCCAGTGGCTCGCATCTCGTCGGACCCGCTCACGACGAATTCCAGTTCGGTCCACAGCGGCGACTCCGCCTGCCACGTCAACGTCGCCACGAGGGTCGCCATCCGGTTCACTGCCGCGCCATCGATCAAGATGCAGTTCATGCCGTGATTGTTCTGGACAACGGCGGTGCGTACCTGGGTCAGGGTCACGTCGGCGGAGCCGGCGGCGTTGCGAACGGTGGTGGTGTTGGCGGCTTCCCCGGGGGCCTGCGGTTCACCGGCGGGGGCGGCCGTGGTGACCGGGCCGGATGCCGCGCCGTCGGTGTCGGAGGCCGGTGTGGTTTGCTGATCCGATTCCGACGGGTCGTCTGCGAGGCAGCCGGGGAGGACAAGGAACATGGAAAGGAGGACGCCATATGCGGGGCGCATGTGCCTGTACACTTCCAACCTGACATATTTCTTTGCGTCATGGCCCCGAATCGTCAACCGCCGCTCCGGTGCGGGCGCCTTCATCGCGGCCCGGGCCCATCCGGTCCGAGCCGCCGGGGTTCCGAGCCCCCCGCCTATTGGCCGCGGATGCGTTTCATGTGGGCGATGCGACGCTCGATGAGCGCCGCCGTGCCGATGTCGTGACGGACCGCGATGTGGGAACTCTTCACGTGGGCGAGGCCACGCTCCGCGGCGGCTTCGGCGTCCGCGAGGGTGGCGCCTCGTCCCACGATGCCGAGGGTGCGGCTCGACGTGGTGCGCACGCGGGTGACTCCGCCGGGGTTGTCGCCGCCCGGCTCCTCGTTCACGCTCGCGTAGTAGAACGAGCATCCGGCATCCTTGAGTCCGGCTTCATCCACGTCCACCGGCTGGTCCACCTTGCTTGAGACGCCGTAGCCTTCGGGCACGATGTACTTGCACACGGTGGCCTCCTTCGAGAAGCGGACGTCGTTGGGCGTGAGGGTGCCGTCCACCATGGCACGCATGAGGTCCACATAGTTGGACTCGAGCATGGTGAGGACGTTCATGGCCTCCGGGTCGCCGAAGCGCGCGTTCACCTCGATCACCTTGGGGCCCTGGTTCGTGATCATGAACTGGCCGTAGATGGTGCCGACGAACGGCCGGTCCTCGGCGCGCATGGCATCGAGGATGCGCTGCACGATGAGGCCGGCTTCCTCGTACTCGCCCTTCGTGATGAAGGGAAGGAGGCCGTTCGCGTCCGTGTAGGATCCCATGCCTCCCGTGTTGGGGCCGCGGTCGCCTTCGAACGCGCGCTTGTGGTCCTGGACCGCCGGCATGAGGGCGGCCGTCGTGCCATCGCAGAAGGCTTGGATGCTGATCTCCTCGCCGTCGAGTTTCTCCTCGATGAGGACGGGTTCGCCCTTGGCGATGATCTCGCGGGCGAACGCGAACCCTTCATCGATGGTGCGAAGGTGCTCGCCGGATACGCGGACCCCCTTCCCGCCGGTGAGGCCGAGGGGTTTCACCACGTACTCGCCGAGGTCCTCGAGGTATTGGCGGAGGCCGGCGGCCTGGGTGAAGATCCGGTGACGGATCTGCCCGGGGACGTCGCGGCGGGCCAGGATCTCCCGCATGAACTGCTTCGACCACTCGATCTCGGCTGCGCGTCGGGTGGGGCTTGCCACCTTGACGCCCACGGATTGCAGGGCATCGGTGACGCCGGCCGCGAGGGCCGGATCGGATCCGACCACCGCCATCCCGATCCCCCATTCGGCAGCTTTCGCGGCGATGGGTTCCGGGTCGGTTTCGCTGATGTAGGCGACGTCCTTCGCGATGCGTCGGATGCCGGGGTTCCGGTTCTTCATCACCACGTACAGGTCGCCGCCGCCGCGGACGATGGCGGTTGCGATGGCGTGCTCGCGGGCGCCGCCGCCGACAAGGAGGATCTTCTCAGCCAAGTCGGTCACCTCACGCGTTCGATTCCTGGGCTGCAAGGAGTTCGCTCGCGCGCACAAGCGCTTCGAGGACGATGCCGGAGTCGGCAAGGAGCGCCTTCCCACCCTCTTCGCGGTCCACGACCACGACACACCGGTCAACGACGAGGCCGGCTTCGCGGAGCACCTGGATGGCTTCCAGGCTGGACCCGCCCGTCGTGGTCACGTCCTCGACAAGGAGGACGCGCGCACCCGGCCGGATCTCGCCTTCGATCCTCGCATTCGTGCCGTGGCCCTTCGCGACCTTGCGCACCGTCATGAACGGCTTCTTCGACGCGAGGCTCGTCGCCACCGCAATGGGGACGGCGCCAAGTTCCATGCCGGCGATGGCATCATACTCGCGGGCCTGGGCGCTGATGGCCTCACCGATCAGGCCGAGGACCGTGGGGTCGGTGCTGGCGCGCTTGATGTCGATGTAGTACGGGCTCTTCTTTCCACTCGCAAGGGTGAAGTCACCGAATTTCACGGCGCCACACTTCACGAGT
>JBFILE010000379.1:0-3968 GCA_041599855.1 Thermoplasmatota archaeon | reverse complement strand
TGCGTCTCGACGAGCTGCGCTCGTCTTCGGAAAAGCCGCCTTCGGCCGGCAAGTCGTCCGCCGCCTCGGCCGAGAGGGGCTGCCGTCGAAGACGAGCGAAGCTCGTCGAGACGCAGACGTGCGACCGAAGCGAAGCGGAGGGAGTACGTCAGCGCCCCCCTCGGGCTCTCCCCGCCGTCGTGCACCGGCCGTCCTTGGCCGCGCGGTGACCTCGTCATCGGGCAGCTCTCCCCGCCGTCGTGCACCGGCCGTCCTTGGCCGTCGTCGCCTCGACGCCGGCGGCTCTCCCCGCCGTCGTGCACGGGACACCCTTGGCTGTGATGACTTGGACTCCGGCGGCCTCCGGCCGCCCTGTGCGGCCCGCCTTGACTTGGCGACCCTGGCCCCTGACGGCCCGCCCACCGTGGTACGGTCTTCGCCCCTGGCACCGTCCCGCATGTGGCGACCCTTGCGTTGATGGCCGGATTCGACGCGGGCGGGTGCACCTCGGCGAAGGCGATTGTTGCACGCGTCGTTCAGGACCCACCTCGCGCGTCAAGGCGCAACGCCGCGCGCCGCGTCAACCATCGGACCGACCCGCGAGGGGTCCGGCATGGATTCGGGGAGGGACAATCCCGCGCTCCCCTGGCATTCGACGCCTGCGGTGAAACGGGTCCCGCGGCCATGGTGCCGTTCATTGGCGGGCGATGGGATGGGTTGACCGGGGCACCCCCGGGTGACGAGCGTCTGACTCCACCCCGTGGGCACTGGCACGCCGCGGTCCGGCCCCTCCCAGTGCGCCCAGGGCCCGCCGGCTTCGTGATGGCGCGACGGAAACCGAGAGGGATTCAGCGATCATTATTATCGCCACCCTTCAAGAAAAATCGGGACCCGGCTGCATTCGGAGGCGGATGGCGGAACCGACATTTCGGGAGTCGAGAGTGCATGCCAAGCCCTCGGAAAGTATAGGTCTCCGCACATCTTGTCGTTGAAAATGACATATCGACAAGAGAGGTGCGGGACTTTATTCCTCGCGCCCATTGTTGGAGGAGGGGCAATCGTCGTTCCGCCCATCGATCCAATTCTTGACGTTATGGAATAACCGAGCTCGAGCGCCGGAGGATCTTGCGTGATGAGAATCGTAGCCCAACTCGTAGTGGCCCTCGCCCTCACGGCGACGTTGGCGGTCGCATCCGACTCCGTTGCGGCGGCGCCTGAGTCCGGCACAAATGGTCCTGACGCGAATGCGCCGCCGCCCGACATCGTGGTGCCGCGGAACACGTACGCCACCCTGGGACTGAACCTCGCGAGCCTCGCGGCGAGTTCCCCGGACCACTTCCGCCTCTCCGTCATCGGCCAGAGTGCCGGAGGCCTCGACATCTGGGAGTTGGGCGTCACCGACTACACGGACCCCGCATGGGCCGACCGCCCCACCCTCGTCCTCCTCGCCGGGCACCACGGGGATTCCTTCGGCGACACGGACGCCGTCTACGAGTTCGCCGCGTCCCTGAGATGGTTCATGCTGCCCGAGAATCCCGCGATCTTTGATCGCGTGCGCATCTCGATCATTCCCGTCGTGAACCCGGACGGGTGGAATGCGGCCATGCCGACAAACCTCCGCGGCATCGACCTCGACCGCAACTATCCCGACGACCAAGCCTGGAACGAGGGGGAGCTCCCCTTCATGCCAGGATACGGGGGGACCGCCCTCAGCGAACCCGAATCGCGCGCCGTCGTCGCCCACGTCGAAGCCATCCCGAAGCTCGTCGCGGCCGTGGGGGTCGACTGCTGCGGGCCCGACACCCGATTCGTCGCCCCTCTCCACGACGACTTCGACGAAGCAATGCCCGACGAAAACCTCCTCTCCGCCGTCCACGCCGCGTGGTTCTCCGACATGGAGCGCGCCTCGCCCCCGGGGTCCGGCACGAGCGCGTCGTGGAGCTACCGCGAAGCCGAAGCGATCGCATTCACGCTCGTTCTTCCCGAAGACGTGCGCGCGCCCACCCGACACGGGGAATGGGATCAGCACGGCTTCAACGACCGCCTGTGGCAACTGGTAGAGCGCCTCGAGTTCATCGGCGGCCGCCTCGAGACGGACCCCGATGGCATGATCCGGAACGCCGGAATGGGAACTGCGTATAACGTGCGGATCGGGAACGTCACCATCGCCGAGACGCTGGAGCCCGGGGACGCCATGTGGGGCACTTCACTCGCCCCGTACTGCGTGGGCGAAATGACCCTCTCGTACCAACGACTCAGAGTGTCAACCGAGCCTGAATCGGTCCCCGGTTGGCTTCCGTGCATCGAGCGCGAGCCTATGCCGTTCCTCGCCCCCGGCCCCGCGCTCGTCGCCACCACCCTGGCCGTGGTCGTGCTCGCGCGGATGCGTCGACCCCCTGCGTGACGGGGGCGGAGGTCGTGGCCCGCGCACGCGGCCGTGGCGGCGTGTCGATCCGGGGGGCCGGTCGGGTCGCTCCTGCGCTGGGTGTCCGTCGAACGACGGGCTGACGGTCGAAACGGATCCTTCCCGGGTGCACGGGCGAGCGGGCCGCACGATCGGCCGGGACCGAGACACGATCCGCGCGTCATCCTCATCCCCACGCGCGCCCCATCGTGCCCCAAGGACTGGCGAGGGGGGATGAAACGATTTCGGGAGGCGGATGGCGGACCCGACACCCCGAAGGTTCAAATGCGATCCCAGCGCCTGGTTCAAAGCCTCATCGTTGCCCCCGCGCGGGGCAGCAAGAACATGTTTCGGCAACGTGATTTAGGACCTTTCGATAGGTAGAAAAAACCCCTCGCACGGGAGTAACAAAGCAACCTTTATTCCAGCCAGGCCACATCGTATATAAACCGAGGCGAAGTCTTTTTAAGGAAGGTGCGCATACAATGGTTGCCTCGGCACACATGCGAGCACTCCACACACGGGTCGCCACCCTCGCGGTGATGACCTCCGGCGCCCGGTTCGGCGCCCTTCGGAGTTCCATGATGCCAGGAGAAGGTCCCGCCATGTCTTCGCTCGTTCTCGGACGCGTCCTCCACATCACCCCCCGTGGAGAAGCTGTCGCGTCGTTGAATCGTGATGTCCCCATTGCCCTGAGCGGCAGCGCGCGCATGGAACCCCCCTTCGTCCGTATCGGCACCCTCGTGACGGATGACCCGTCCCGACCCCCGGTCGCGCGGATCGCGGATGTCATTGGCCCCGTGGCGAGCCCCCTGCTCGTCCTCGAGCCGCCCCGCGGACGGGACTTCCCGCCGGAGATGGCAGGAACTGACGTTTATCTGGCGAACCGAACGCCCCCGTCCCGCGGCCCACCCGGCCGTGGAGCACCCCGGGGCGCAGGACGCCCTCAAGATCGAAGCCGCGGACCCTCGGGACCCGGCTACGGCCACGGCGCAAGCCGTGGCGGAGACAGTCGCGGCGGTGGCCGCCCGCAAGGGCGCGACACCGGACGCAGTGGACCGCCCACACAAGACCGCGGCACCCGCAAGGGTGTCCGGCGCTGGTGAGCGAGGTGAATGAAATGGCGGATGCCCGAGCAAAAAACCCGGAAGATCAGGTCGAGGAAGTGACGCAGTGCCCCGAGTGCGCGTCGAAGTCCATCGCTCGTGACTACGAGCGTGGAGAACTCGTCTGTTCAGCGTGCGGCCTCGTCCTTGACGAGCACTTCATCGACCAAGGGCCCGAATGGCGTGCCTTCGACCACGAGCAGCGCGAGAAGCGTGCCCGTGTCGGTGCGCCGATGACGTACACGATCCACGACAAGGGTCTCTCCACGGAAATCGGCTGGAGGAACAAGGACTCGTACGGGAAGAACATCCCGACCAAGTCCCGTGCCCAGTTGTACCGACTCCGCAAGTGGCAGCGACGTATCCGCGTGAGTAACGCCACGGAGCGGAACCTCGCGTTCGCCCTCAGCGAACTCGACCGCATGGCGTCCCGCATGGGTCTCCCGCGGAACGTGCGTGAGACCGCCGCCATGGTGTAC
>JBFILE010000378.1:0-3971 GCA_041599855.1 Thermoplasmatota archaeon | reverse complement strand
CGACGTCACGGGGTACGACCCGTTCCTGCCGGCGCTCGCAGCCAGCATCCTCGCCCTCGTCGTGGGCAGCATGCTGACGAAGCCGCCGGCCGCCGCGAAGGTGGATGCGTTCGCACCCGCGCCCACGCAGGGCCTGATCCGGCGACGGTTCACGGGAATGACGCTTCTTGGCAGCGCCGCGTTCGCCGGCCTCGCCGCGTATGCGGCACTCCCGTCGGTGATTCCCCTTGTCCTCGGCCTCGCACTCGCGGGTGCCCTCGGTGTGACCGGCGCCGGCATCCTGCAGGGTACCAGCCCCTTCTTCCGGGGCCTTGCCGGCATCGCGGCGAGGGACCCGGAGCGTGTCGCATCGCCGATCCGTGGCAGCGTCACGGCATGGGGCGGCCTTGCCGTTGCCGGCGGATTCTTCGGGTTCGCCCACGCGAATGGCATCCTCGGAGCCGTGGGATTCGGCGCCGTCGGGTTCGCCCTCCTCGCCCTTGCGTTCGCATGGCGTCAACCCGAGGTCGAAATCGTCCATTCGGACATTCGTTGAATCCTGAACCACATCGCGGAAACACCCGGTGTCAAACGGTCGCCGACCATGGCACCCCCGGGTCTGCGCCTCCTCATCGTGGCCCTTGTCGCATCCGCCAGCATCGCAGCCGCCCCCGCTCTTGCGAGCCACGGCGAGGCGCCCCCCGAGGGTTCGGTCATCATCGGGTTTGCGAGCGATGCGCAGGAGAGCGGCGACCGCCCACTGCTGCGGAACATCGTGAGCGTCCTACAATCGCACAACGCGACCCATCTCCTGTACGGCGGGGACACGACATACGGGTACGAGGCTCCGCCCGACGACTGGGTGGACGCCCTCGGCCCCTACTCGGATCCGTCGCGCCTCCTGTTCGTGTACGGAAACCATGACAAGTGGGGAACCTACGCGTCATTCACCGCCCCCGACAGTCCCGGTGGCACATGGTTCTCCCGCGAGGTCAACGGCTACCTGATCCTCGGCATCCACAGCCTCCACGGCATCAGCCCGGGAACGCCCCAATGGAACTGGCTCGTTTCCACACTCGAGAACCGGGGCGACCGCCCCGTCATCATCGCGACGCATGTGTCGTGGTGGGTGCCGAACATCCACGACGCAAGCCTCGCCTTCAACGGCAATGCGACGGCCCTCGACGCCCTCCTCGACCGCCACGACGTGCGCCTGGCCCTCGGTGGCCACGGCCACTACTACGCGCGGCAGGTGCGCGGGAACATGACGTATGTGTCCGCGGGTGCGGCGGAAGCGCATCTGCGGGACGTGCCCGGAGCAGTCACAAACAACTCCGTGAAAAGCGGGAAGTTCGCCACCTACCTCCTCCTCGAATTGGGCCCTGCGGGAATCAATGTCACCGCCATGGATCCCAGGAACAATTCCCCGTTCGATGGATTCGGCGTGTACGGACTCGCTGACGTGCGACCCCCGGATCCGGGAACGAATCCCACGGGGCCCACCGGGCCGTCACCGACGGGCCCGGGGGACGACAACGGCGGCGCCCGCGGCTTCGACCTCCTCGATTACGCGCCGCCATTCATCATCGGCACCGGAGTGGGAGCCATCCTCGTCAGCGCCCCGCGAAAGTGGTTCGACGGGTGGCTGAAGCTCAAGAAGCGCCCGTGAGCGGCGCCAGGAGGCTCGTGGGTTCGCGCCGCCTCCGGTGGTCCCACGACGAGCAGTCGGGCCCTCCGCCGCAGGACGTGTCGCGACGAGGTTTCGGACCCTCCACCCGGAGGTGGCCACCGGTGGACTGCCGGCGGCCACAACCGTCGCTCCCACCCCCCTCGCCCCGGACGATTGCGGTGGCTCGATGGCCACGCCTTCGACGCCGGGAGATCAGCGCCACGGCGGGGGCTGCGGCGCGCGCGGGTCCGGTTTCCTCCGGGCCGTCTCGGCCGCCGTGCGCCGCTGTTCCTCGTGGGCGCGCCGCTGGAAGGACCGCTCGTTCTGGATGACCCAGTTGCTGATGTCCTCCGGGCGCGTGGACGTCGTGAACGTCGTGTATTCCTCCCACTGGGGTTTGCCGGCCTCCTCCTTCGCCCGGCGGCGGAAGAACCACATGTCGAGGAGCACGGCGAGGATGCCGGTCAGGAACACCATGTCGAAGACGCTGGCGCCGCCGAGGCTCGCCATGGGGACCCCCTCCCTTGCGGGCGGCGTCTGCCCGAGGAACTCGGCGAGACGGAACACGTCGGCACCCACAAGCGCCCCGATGGTGCCGCTCGCGTACGCGACCGGCGCCGCGTCATCCTGGTCCCGCCAGTGGGCAAGGAGACTCACGCCTGCGGCCACCATGGGCGGCAGGACGAAGGCGAACGGGTAGGTGACGATGCCTTCCGGCGTGGCCTGGGTGATGAGGTACGTGACGACCGCGACCAGCATGCCGCCGGCGAGGATGTCGGCGCCGAGGGTCGGGTTGCGCCGGAGCACGAGGACCGTTACGACCACCGGGACGATGGCGCCGCCGACGTTGATGGCGAGGAGCCATTCGCCCACCATGAACAGGGGGAGATTGATGAGGCCCCCCACGATGGATCCGAAGACGATGATGCTCGCCTCTTCCCGGGTGAAGCCGACCGCCTGGAACGCGCGGTGGAACCCGCCGAAAAGCAGGTACGCGAAGAGGGCCGCCATGGCCAGGGCGGCAAGGATCGTGAACACCAGACCGGACTCGGCCACGGGGCCCCATGTCCCCGTCGAGGGAAAAGGATTCGGTGCCGACGGCTTCCGTCCGACGGGTCGCCGACGCGTCGGCTGCTCCACCACCACCCGGCGGGGGCGCGGTCATCGCATGCGATGCTCGTACAGAAGCTCGAAGCCGACATTGGTTCCCGACCGGGCCGTCACGAGGGCCTCCGATGCGCCCGCAGGCACGATGCAGGCTTCATCCCCGCGCGCGCCGCATGCGGACGACAGGTACCTGCCGTTCGAGTCGGTGAACCGGACGTCCACATCATCGGTCGTGCGGGATCGGAGGGTTGCCACGGCGTTGCCGTCCGACGGGGACTCCAGCGCGACCCACGTCCCATCCCACCCGTTCCACCCCGTGAAATAGGCGACGCCGATGCTGGCGGTCGGATGCCCGCGCGGCACGCTGCCCTCGATGATCTGATACGTCGGCCAATCCGTGGGTTGCCGGATCATGACCTCGTCCACCCACAGGCCGGCGTCCTTGCCGTCCTTCTTCGTGTCGCCGATGAGGATGAAGTCGGAGAAGCCGGGATCGGTGGCCGCGCGGGCAGGGTCCACCTGACCGTCGACAAGGACCTCGACGCGGTCCTGCACCGGGAAGGCCACGACGCGTGCGTGGGTCCATGCGCCGGCGGTTGCGCCGGGTACGTGGGTCAAGGTGCCCCCACCGACGTATCCGGCGTACGCGTAGAGTCCGGGCCCGGTCGCCGTCCCTTTGCCGTCGGAGAGGACGAGGGCGATTTCCCCGAACCGCATGACGAATGTGAAGACGTGGCCCGGGTCGTACTTGAACCAGAAATCGATCTCGTACGGTTTCTCGCGATCGAAGGCGTTGATGGACGGGGATCGCACGTGGGCGGCCCGCGTGTAGATGCTTTGCCCGCTCACCGCATCGGACGAGCAGTAGGCGTCGCCCGGCGGGGCGTTGTGGCGGGTCCACGACTCGATGCAGGTGTCGAAGAACTCGGCGTAGGCGCCGCCGATCGGAACGTGGGAGGCACCGACCAGCGCGGGGGCGGCGATGGTCCCGAGAATGGCCAGGATCGTCAGGAACGGTCGATGGTTCATGGCACTCCCGCAAACGCCAACGGAGTGGACAGGTTAAATCCTGCTGCATGGGTGGGCCCGTTGCGGCGTCCGCCCCCGCCGTGCCGGGGCTCGCACCCTTGCAGGACGCGGAACGGGCCTTCGGGGCGATCGGTCGTCGGCGTGCAAAGGCTCGATGCCCATGGGACGCAGGCGCGCTTGAACGCAT
>JBFILE010000377.1:0-3991 GCA_041599855.1 Thermoplasmatota archaeon | reverse complement strand
GCTCGGACAACGGGCACGGTACGGCGACCACGAGCACGGTTCTCGACGTGTGGCCGGATGCCCTCATCGTCATGGGCGAAACCAACCTCAACACCGCGGACACGCGCGAGATCATGCAGTGGATGACGGACCAGCCGTGGATCGACGTCATCTCGGTCTCCATTGGCATGCAGGGGAACGCCCCGAACCCGGGCGCGTACCCGATCCCCGCCATCCAGCGCACCGCGTGGGGCAACGGGAAGGTCTGGGCCGCGAGCGCCGGGAACGACCCTTCCCCCCTCGTCACGGACGGCCTCGACGGCTCCCCGTGGGTATTCTCCATCACCGGGACGCAGGCGGGCGGCCGCGGACGTGAAAACCTCGCCTCGACCGTGTACCCGGACTACGCGAGCAACTACACGGTGACGGCGGCGTCCAACCGGAACACGGAGGACTACCTCCGCATCGGTGGCACGAGCTTCTCCACCCCCACCGTCGCCGGCACGATGGCCGGAGCCATCCACACGCTCCGCCGGGAAACCGGGTACGCGGGCGGCATCGAGAACAAGCAGCTGGTGCCCGACCTCGGCATCACGAACCGCGACATGCGGGATGCCCTGAACAAGACGGCGTACTACCCGGACTACGACGGCTACACGGTCGGCCTCAACTACAACGGTGACGTCGCCGTCCTCCCGGTCGTGCCGTGGGCACAGGTCGGATGGGGCCACATCGACGGCAGCCTCATCGGCGCCATCGTGGACGTGATCGAGAGCGGCGACTACTCGCTGCCGGAGCCGCCCCACGCGAAAGGCCTCGCCAAGATCTACATGGAGCAGACGTACCGCAGCCGCTCCACGTACTGGAGCAACTCGAACGTGAACCGTTGGAACCAGTTGCTCGGGTGAAAAGGGAACGGGCCGGATTCCGGGAGGGATCCGGCCTCATGATGGTTTGACGGGATGGTCTCGGTGAGGGCGTGGGATGCGTCCTCTCCGGGTCCGCCTTTTTTTTTTTGCACGGCGATGACGTCGTGGTAAATGACGACGGCGGATGACCGGGTTTCGCCGCGGGGCTGCCACCGCCCGACGGTCACGCAAGCCGTATCGTGATATCGATCGTCTGGTCGATCAGGACTCCGGCGGGGGAGGGCGTGAAATCATACCAGTAGCGACCGGGCATGGTCACTGCATTCTTTGGAACGTCGATGACCAGCGGTGATACGCCGGTCGCGATCGCAACATGCGCTCCGGAATCTTCCGCACGCCATACGAAGTCCAAGACTTCGGCAGCCGGTGTCGAGGCATTCCACGTAGCCTCAATCCGGAAAAACTCGGATGCGTTCCATTCAGGGACGTCAAGTGAGGGTCCAAAACCCACCGCTGTGTGCGTGATGTTCTGGGCGAAATGGGGTTTCGAGGGGCACTTGGTGGAGCATGGCGCCACGATCATCAGGCCCACATGGAAGCGATTGTTTTGCGACCAGGGGTTGCTTTCAGAGACCGTAGCGGCAGAGTCGTGCGCGGCCGTGGTAGTGGCCGCCGGCTCCGCCGTCCCGGTCTCCAGCGGACCCGATTGGGGGTCGCGCGGGCTTGCTGCCGGCGCCGACTCAGGACCGAGGCAGCCACTGGCGAGCAACATTGGGATCAGGATCGCCAGCAGGGGTCGGATGGCAGCCATGGGATCACAAAGTGGGTTTCAGTTCGTAGTCGCACTCCGTGGCTCGTTCCGTGTTCCCGTTCGCGTACGTGATTTCATTTGAATGGTATCCGACACAGACGGCGTTGTCATCGGTTACGATCACGACGCATTCCCTCGACTTGCCGGAATTGCCGTTGGAATCCTCCCATTCCTCGGTACGGCATACTCCCGGACCCGAGGCTTGAGTCGTCAGGGCGATCGACGTGGCAAGGATGAGCAGGATCGTCGTGATCGTGATCACTCGTGGCGCCGCGAACGTGGAAGTCATCTCGGGCAACATGGCCCAACTCCCTTTTTTTTTTCGATCGCTCGGAAATATCAACGCCGAAGCTCAGTTCCTACTTCGCCACATGGATCTGCATCCCGTGCACCATTTCCGCGGCTTCCATCAATCCCTCGGGGAATGTGGGGTGCGTGTGCACGGTGAGCGCGATGTCCTCGACGTACGCGCCCATCTCGATGGCGAGTGCGGCTTCCCCGATGATGTTCGAGGCTTCCGGGCCCACGATGTGGACGCCGAGGACGAGGTCGGTCTTGCCGTCTGCGACGATCTTGAAGAAGCCGTCCGTCTCGTTCGTGGAGCGGGCGCGCCCGAGGGCCGCGAACGGGAACCGGCTCGTCTTGACATCGTAGCCCTGGTCCCGCGCCTGCTGCTCGGTGAGGCCGACGCCGGCAACTTCCGGGTCCACGAAGATGGCCCACGGCATCGCCTTCACATCATACACTTCGGGCTTGCCGGCGATGACGGCTGCTGCGACGAGTCCTTCCTTGGAGGCCTTGTGGGCGAGCATGGGTTGGCCGGCAATGTCGCCGATGGCGTAGATGTTGGGGACGTTCGTCTGGAGCTTGTTGTTGACCTTGACGAAGCCCTTCTCCACGGTGATCCCGAGTTTTTCGAGGCCGAGGTTCTCCGTGTTGGGACGCCTGCCTACTGACACGAGGACGTGGTCCGCTTCCACGGTCTGCTCGGCGCCCTTCTTGTCCTCGAATGTGAACGTGACCTTGCCGTTCTTGCCCGTCGGCAGTGTGACGCCCTTGGCCTTCGCGCCCGTGTGGGCTTCGACGCCGTTCTTCTTGACGGCGCGAGCGACGATGCGGACGAGTTCCGGGTCCGTGCCCGGGAGGAGCTGGTCCATCATCTCGACGACCGTGACCTTGGATCCGAGGGTCGCGAATGCGTTCCCCATTTCGAGGCCGATGTAGCCGCCGCCGACGACGACGAGGTGCTCGGGGAGCGTGTCGAGGGCGAGGGCTCCCGTGGAATCGAGCACGTGCTTGCCGTCGAAGGTGAATCCCGGGATCTCGATGGGGCGGGAGCCGGTGGCGATGATCGCGTCGTTGAACTCGACTTCGACGACGCCGTCTGCGGTCTCGACCTTGAGGTTGTTCTTCGAGACGAACTGCGCGGTGCCCTGGAGGGTGTCGATCTTGTGCGCGCGGAAGAGCTGGCCGATGCCGCCGGTGAGGGTCTTGACGACGCCGGACTTCCATTCCTGCGTCTTCTTCATGTCCACCTTCACGTCGCCCGTGAGGATGCCCATGTCGCCTGCGCCGCGGGCGTGCTTCGCCGTCTTGCCCGCGTGGATGAGGGCCTTGGACGGGATGCAGCCCACGTTAAGGCAGACGCCGCCGAGGTTGCCCTTCTCGACAACGAGGACCTTCTTTCCGTACTGGGCGGCGCGGATCGCGGCGACGTACCCGCCGGGGCCGGCCCCGATCACGACGACATCTGTCTTGCGCGCGTCAGGCATGAGGGGGCGAAGCAGGGGGTTGGGTATTACGTTTTTGACCGCCATGGTCGGGGCCGCCGGCGGCATGGGTTTGGGGCGAGGGCGCCGGTGCCGGTCACGCAGATGCGGCTCTCGTCCGCCACGGCGACCGACCGTCCGTGGTTCCCATGCTGCGGGACGACCGGGGTGGATGGGTCCAGCAAAATGGCGTGCATCGGGTCCGTACGCCCATCGTCGGCCACGGCGTGGATGCCTTTCTTGCCGGTTTTCCACGGAGCTTGACGTGGGAAGCGTTTTGTCGCGGGCGCGCCCTGCCGGCTTCATTCACGATGTCGAGCGACATTCCCATGGGATCCCGTTTCAAGGATGCGCGCGCCCGCGCCGAGCGTGAGCTCGCCGCCCGCGGCGTGGAGATCCCGGACATCCACAGTTCCGAGGCGTTCAGCTTCTGGACCCATTGCCTGGGTGCCGTCGCGGCCCTGTTCGGCCTGATCTTCCTCATCCTGCGTGCGGAAGGCGCGCTCGCGGTTACCGCCGTCTCCATCTACGGTGGCAGCCTCGTGTTCCTTCTGACGTCGAGT
>JBFILE010000376.1:0-4000 GCA_041599855.1 Thermoplasmatota archaeon | reverse complement strand
GCGGGTGGCGGGTGAACGCATTCCGCAACCCGCCCCTCAACCAACAGATTCCAACAACGCCACCACTGCATCCTGATCCCGCGCCCGCGCCACATCCGCCGCCGTCTCCCCCGCATCCGTCCGCGCCCCCGCGTCCGCCCCTTTCGCAAGGAGCATCCGGACGACTTCCACCGCCCCAGTCCCGGCCGCAATGTGGATCGGTCGGTACCCGGGGGGCGCCACCGCGTCCGGGTCCGCACCCGCCGCAAGGAGCACGCGGGCTGCGTCCGCGGCCGCACCCGCCGCGGCAGCGTGGAGGGGCGTATTCGCCATGGGGTTCGTGGAGCGCGCGTGGATGTCGGCTCCGAGGTTGAGGAGGAGGGTGGTTGCCGCCGCCCTGTTGAAGTGGGCCGCAAGGTGAAGGGGCGTGAACCCGTCCGGACCGGCCTCGTGGATCGCCTGCGGATCGGCGGCGTGACGCGCGCGGACGGTGGCCTCGTCGCCGAGGGCTGCCGCTTCGCCCATGGTGGGTTCGTCGCCTGCCGCCCGCAAGGCCTCCACCACATTGCCGGCACGAGCATAGATGGCCAGGAGCAGTGGCGGCATGCCGGACGCGGGGCGCTCGGTCGCGAGGGTCGGGTTCGCCTGGACGAGAGCCTCCGCTGCGTCGTGATCACGGTTCGCGAGCGCTTCCTCGAACGCCTTCACGGAGTCCATCAAGGATTCCAGGTATCGGGGGCTCTTAACCTTGATCCCGGACCGCACGATTCATACATTCGTACACTTGTACACTTGCATGGTCCTCCGTGACGATGCCCGCGACCTTGATGAACTGGCTTCCTTCCACGACGGGTTGGCGCACCCCGTCCGCGTGGCGGTGATGCGTGTCCTGCGGGACCCGAAGAAGGCTCCCGGATACCGGTTGCCGTTCGCCGCGCTCCGTCACCAGGTGCGGGAGATGGCGGGCGAGTTGGACACCCGGAACCTCCAGTACCACGTGTCCAACATGCAGACTGCAGGTTGGGTCGCGGTGGCCCGCGTCGGTACTGAGAAGGAGGTTCGCCTGATCCGGGATGGGCGGCTTGTGGTGGCTCCGGTGCCCGAGGCTTGACCGCCCCATCGCCCTGCCGCCGACGGCCTACCGCCTGCGGCCTATGGCCTACGGCGCTACCTCCGCCGGCTCGGGTACAACACCATCTTCCGCGATTCCTCGATGAAGCCTGCCTCCTCAAGGATCTCGCCGACCTTGCCATAGATCACCGGCTTCCCGTCGATGGCTTCCACGTTCAGGGCACGTCTCGGCCGCATGGCGGCGGGCAGATCCATGAGTCCCGCAAGGGCCCGGATCGCCTGCCGGAGGTCGTGGTCGTCCGTGCCTTCGAGGGTGGTCAACTTCTTCCCGTGCTGTTCCACGAGGAGCACGGGACGACCGTCTGCGATGACGAGGCTCGTGGCGGGCGTGCGGCTCCACTTCACCTCCTGTTTCAATGGGTCGCGGAGCACGTGATCGATGCCGGTTCCGAACAGGCACGCGGGATCGGTCGCGTTCACGAGCACGTACTCGCTGTCGCGCTTGGCGGCGGCGCGCCGCTCCCGCAGCTTCTCGACGGTGTCCGGGTACGCGAACTGGAGGCCGTGGAGCCCTTTCACGAAGTAGCCGCGGCGGACCTCGCCGACGACTTCCAGGTGTTTCAGCGCGTCCGCGATCTCATTCCACAGGAGCGGCGTGGATTCCCGGTCGAACAGGTCGCGCGTGATGACGCCGTACCGGTCGAGGAGTTGCCGTCCGACGCGTGCCGCAAGCTCGGGCCGCGGCGCGTCCACACCAAGCGCACTCGCCGTCTTGACGAGGCTCCACCGGCCTCCGATGGCGCGGGTGGGGAAGCCGCCGACGCGCGGCCTTGGCAGGGGGCGCCCCCACGGCGTCGATACGCGCATCTCGCTTGCGAGGCCACGGCGCCCCTTGGAGCGCGTGAAGATCTTTTCCCCGCGGAGCATGCGGCGGATGACTTCGAAGTTCTCGTTCGTGACTTCGCCCGCGCGCACAAGTTCATCCAGCGCCTTCAACGCGGCTTCATCGTCCGTGTCGAGGATGACGCCGAGGTCCCGCGCGAACAGCGCACCTTCCCGTTGCAGCGTGTCCCGGATGCGCGTGGCGAGGTCGCTGAGCCCTTCGGCGGGGGTTGCGTCGAGGAAGCCCCGCCCTTCGCCGCGGGCGATGACGGTGAACTTGCTTTTCGCGCCCTTGTCGCGACTGTTCGACGTGAACAGGAATTCGCCGTTGGCAACGAGGGCGCTCACGTCCGATGGCTCGTAGCCGCGGACGCGCCCCCACAGGATGGCGCGCTCCCAGGCTTCCCCGGGAATGCTCGCACCGTGGAGGTTCCGGAGGACGCGTTCGAGTCCGCCCTTCCCGAGTTTCCGCGCTTTCGGATGGAGGTGCTGGTGGTGGAGGAGGTGCGCCTGGAACTGCATGAGGTCCACGGGCTCAATCTCTTTTCTGAGAAGCGCCAGGGTGAGCCGGTGGATGCGTTCGAAGTTCTGGCGATCCACCCATTCGCGGCTTGCGCCGCCGGGTCGGAATTCCCCTTGCGCGACCGTTTTGGCTTCAACAAGGACGCGGAGGGCGCCCGCGATGGGTTCCGTCGCGAGCGCGGTCGCGTCCTCGAGGTCGGTAAGGCTGAGGGGCCCGCGCGTCCGCAGTGTCCGGGCCACCACTTCCTGCCGCGCGTCCACCTGATCCTGCGCATCGTGCGGGGGCGGGCGGAGCGCGGCCGGAAGCGACGGATCGAATGGGTGCCATTCCGGGTCCTCGTCGTTCCCGCGTCGCGTCACGTGCCATCCGCGCACGAGGTCGTCGAGTGCGCCGATCACGCGTTTCGGGTCCACGGGCGCGTCCGCAAGGTCGTGGTCGGCGACGCCGTCCCGCGCCCCGATGAACGACAGCAGGGTCTTCGCGGGCCCCCGCATGTCGGCTCCGTCCCGGTGGGCCCGCTTCAACAGGGCAGCGTCCTCGACGGCGGCGTACCGCCATTCCGTGAGGGTGCGGCGTCGGAGGGGCACCTGGATGACGCGGCTGCCGGCCTGCAGGCGCGCGAGGGCGGGCCCCGCGTCGTCTTCCGTGTACCGGCGCGCGATCTCGCTTTCGCTGAGGGGCCCGAGTCGCTGCAGAAGGGCCGCGATCTCATCGTCGTTCCGTGCCCGGGAATCGGGGGCGAGACTCTGGAGGCTCGCTTCCACGTCATCGATGGCGTCCTCGCGGAGGAGTTCCCGGAGGCTTCCTTTCCCGAGGACCTCTTCGAGGAGTTCGCGGTTGAGGCGGAGCATCTGCGTCTTGTGTTCGCCTTTCGGCTTGTCCCATTCGTACATGTAGACGCCGATGAAGTCGAAGAGGAGACTTGCGGCGAATGGGGATGGCGCGTCCGTTTCGACAGGGAGGACCTCGATGTCGCCCCCGTCCATGTTGGAGAGCACTTCGCGGAAGTGCTCAAGGTCGAGGACGTCGCGGACGGTGTCCCGGAACGTTTCGAGGATGATGGGGAAGCTGTCGAAACGCTGCGCCACCTGCAGGAGGTCCGCTGCGCGGAGGCGTTGCAGCCAGAAGGGCGTGCGTTTCCCCCCGCGTGCCCGAGGCAGCAGCAGCGCGCGTTCCGCGTTCTGCCTGAATTGGGCGGCGAAGAGGGCGCTACCGGGTAGCTCGTCGAGGACGAATTGTTCCCCTTCGCTCGCGGTGAGGTCGGTCACGACATCGAACGGCGGGGGCGCTTCGGCGTCGGGGAACCGGAGGAGGATCCCGTCGTCATTGTACAATGCCTCGATCTCGATTCCGAGACGATCACTCAGCTTCTTCCGGAGGGCAAGCGCCCACGGCCCGTTCACCTTGCCGCCGAAGGCGCTGTGGATGGCGAGCCGCGGGTCGCCCATCTCGTCACGGAACATCTCGATGATGATGCGCTTGTCGGTGGGGAGGCCGCCGGTCGCGTCCTTCTGCCGCTTGAGGTAGCGGACGAGATTCGCGCAG
>JBFILE010000375.1:0-4001 GCA_041599855.1 Thermoplasmatota archaeon | reverse complement strand
GTGGGTTCATCCGCGTGGGTCCCACCCTCCAGACCAGCGCGCCCGGCATCTACGCAGCCGGTGACGTGACCGGCATCACGCCCCTTGAGACCGTGGCTGCGAAACAGGGGTTCCTTGCGGCGGCCCACGCCATCACCGGAACGGCGGTCCCGATCGATCACGTGAACGTGCCCCACGTCGTGTTCACCGACCCCGAAGTGGCAACCGTCGGATGGACGGAACGCGACTCCATGCGCGAGCACGGAACCTGCGCATGCCGCACCACGTCGTTCGCCCGCGTGCCCCGCGCCATCGTGGCGGACGATACGCGGGGACATGCGACCCTCGTGGTCCAGCCGGGCACGCGACGGATCATCGGTGCCCAGGTGATCGGCGCAGGGGCCGGGGAACTCATCCACATCCCGACCCTTGCCATCCGGGCCGGTTTCACCCTCGATGACCTCATCGACACCGTGCATGCGTTCCCGACCCGCTCCGAAGTGTGGAAGATGTGTGCCCTCGCCTTCGACCGCGACCCGGACGCGATGAGCTGCTGCGTGGTATGAGGCGGCCGGAGCGGAAATTTCCATGAAACGCGAAACATCATCCATGGCGGCGGGAGCGGCACTCACCGCCGCATTCGGTATCTGTTGCCTCGGCTTCCTCGGGTGGCTCGGAGCCACCCTCGGCCTTGCCGGCCTTGTTGCATTCAACACGTCCCGATGGGCCGACCTCATCCTCATTCCCGGCCTCCTCGTGACCGGCGCGTACACGGCCATCGCGTACTCCCGGTGGCGGGCGGCCCGCGCATCCCGGGACTCCACGGAGGAAAAGACATGACGGGAACGGCCATTCCTGCCTACGGGACGAACCCATTCAAGGAATGGTTCAACGCGAACACGGACAACGTGCGATTCGTCGCGCTCATGTCGCCCACGTGCGGCTTCTGCGTGACCGGGCATCAGGCGTTCTCGACCCTGATGTCGTGGCTGGATGGTGCGCCCATCGTGGGCGCGCGCGTGTGGAGCCCGTGGTTCCCGGCGGACGACGAAGCGGCGGCCCGCAAGACCGCGGCCACCTACACGGACCCGCGGGTCGTGGACCATTGGGACCCGGAACGGAAACTCGGGATCCTTGCGCAGGAACGCCTCCGGCTCCTGGCCCCCGCATGGGACACGTATCTCGTCTTTGATCGAGGGGTCACGTGGGACGAAGGGCCCATGCCGGCCCCCGGCGAATGGCAGCATCAATTGTGGCCATCGTGGGGCGCCCCCCAGGACCGGCTCCTGCGGCCCGGACACCTGTTCTGGGAACTCGTGGAACGTGTCGGATGGGACCGCGCGGAGTACGCGGAGTTCGGGGACGCGTTCGTGAAACGCCTTGCGGGCGACCCGGACCCGGCGTCCGTGCGCATCGAGTGAGGCGCCCGCGGAGTGTCATGCCATGGCGCCCGGCCTGCGCGTATGCACCGGTTCGGCTGAGGGCGGACGAATGTTGCCGCCGCCGGATTCGGAGCCATCATCGCCAACGGGCCGGCGGCTCGTTGCTCCGGGACGGGGGCGTCAAGGCGCTCCGGATGATGTGGGTGTCCGTCACCTGGTCGAGACGCACGACCTGCCCGTGCTTCAGTCGCCACACGTGGACGAATGGTGCCACAATCCTGGTGCCGGATGAGCGAACGACCGCGTGGTAATCCCCGAGGACCACGATCGTGTCGCCGATTTCCAGGAATTCCCGGGGTCGCGGAAACCATTCCGACCAGTCCCCGGCGATGGGATCGAAGATGCCTTCGACGATGCCCGCATGGCCGCGGTGGGTGCCGCCGTACATGCAGCCCGGTGTAAGCCGCCATTCCGCGTGCTCCGCCACGAGGGCGAGGACGCCTGCCATGTCGGCTTCGTTGAACGCTTCGTACCCGCTTTTCACGAGCTCCGTGTTCGTGCCAGTGGATTCGCGAATGCGTTCACCGAAGGATACCCTCGCCGGGCATGCGGGGATGAACGTTTTCGGCGCTTCTTCGGTGGGTCTCGTGGTGCAGGTCGGGCTCACCACGTCTTGACGAGACGAATCACGTGGACAGGGCCATCCCGCAGATGGGTCGCGCGGGTTGCGCGGGGGGCTCCGTTGGAAGCGAAGGCATCCGGTCGTCCATGCGAGTGGCGGATTCCCAGGGGACCCGTCGTCGACCGATGCTGCCCCGCGGGGCCTCAACGGAGCGGAAGGCGCGGACCCCCAGGACCTGCTCGTCCGTGGGGCGCTGAGCGTCGTCGTCCTTCCGGCGCGCAGCGCCGGGGGGTGGATGCACGAAGGCCCGTCCCGCCGGAGGCCGCCGGAGGCCGCGGGGGAGGCGCGGAGGGGGCCGCGGAGGCCCCCTTCGCCCGGCGGCGAAGCCGCCGGAAGGAATCCCCGGAGAGCGACCCCCCGGGTGGCCGAAGGCGGCTTTGCCGCCGCAGGCCACACGAAAAGTCGATCTACAGCAGGCCGAGGGCCTGGAGTTCTTCCGTGATCTTGTCCACCGCGCGCTCTGCGTCCTCGGGCTTGCGTGCGCCCGTGCAGACGAGCTTGCCCGAGCCGAAGAGGAGCACGACGACCTTCGGGTTGTCGAGGCGGTACACGAGGCCCGGGAACTGCTCGGGCTCATACTCGACCTTCTCGAGGCCGAGGCCGATGGCAATCGCGTTCAGGTTCAACTCCGATTTCAGGTCGGCGCTGGCCACGATGTTCTGGACGGTGATCTCGGGGTTGCGGTCGACCTTGACGCCGCTTGCCTCGATCTTGGCCGTGACGATGTCGACGGCCTTGCCGACGGCATCGATGGACTTTGCGCCCGTGCACACGACTTTTCCGGAGCGGAAGAGCAAGGCCGCCGTCTTGGGGTCCTTGAGGCGGCATACGAGGCCGGGGAACTGCTCGGGTTCATACTCCGCGTTGTCCAGCGCGAGCGCGATGGACTGGAGATCCAATTCTGTCCCGATGGAGGTCGACGCGACCACATTTTCAATCTTGATTTTTCCCATAGGTCCACGATCCCATTTCGAGATGTTTTCGAGGCGCCGCCACGGGTCCCGGACCGCAGTCCGCACCCGTGGGCCTTTATAAGGCTTATAAACGACCCCGGTTTATATAGTTTATGAGCGGGGCCGATTTTGGCCCGCTGCGTCAGGTCGTGGCGGCTCCAGGGGGACCCCCTCTTTTTGGGTGGTTGAGGCGATGGAGGTAAGCTCCGGTGACGACTGCCCGTCGCGGCCCGCGGTACAACCCGCGAAAATGGCCCGCAGAACCGCGGTCCCGCGGAGGATCGGAGCCATGCGCGGCACGCGTCCTGCGCGCCCGCTCCAGTCGGTCGGTTTGCCCTCGAATGCGCGGAAATCCCGGTCCTTGCCGGTAGCTGGTCCAGGGGGCCTCCCCGCCTTGGGAACGCCGATCCAATACGGCACCTTTATGGCGGGCGTTCGCTGTCGATCGAACAGAGGGATGCACACCCCATGAGTATCACTGAGCGTCTTTTCGGAAAGGGCTCGAATGGCAAGGTTCCCCGCGCGCCCCAGGGCGACTACCTTGACCTTGGCGAATTCGTGCAGGAATCCGCCTCCGGTGAGGACGCGGCCAGCACGTACATCCGCGTTGCGGAGATCCATCGCCTTGACGACTTCCACGAGTTCGCGACGTACGTGTACGACGGGAACATCCTGATTCTCGACTTCCGCCCGGTGGCGGAGGATGAGATCACGCTGAAGCGCCTGACCAACGAACTGCGCAAGCTCGCGCAGGATGTCCATGGCGACATCGCCGGTCTCGGCGAGCACCAGATCATCATCACGCCCACGGGCGTGAAGGTGGACCGGCGCAAGATCCGCGTCCAGCATGCCTGAACGGTGACTTTTCGTGTGGCCTTCGGCGGCGGAGCCGCCTTCGGCCACCAGGTTGGTCACCGTTCAGGGATTCCTTCCGGCGGCTTCGCCGCCGGGCGAGGGGGGCTGCTGCCCCCCTCCCGCACCCCCCGCTCGTGTTAGGTCATAGTT
>JBFILE010000374.1:0-4001 GCA_041599855.1 Thermoplasmatota archaeon | reverse complement strand
TCGCGAGGGGTGGGTGAGACAGTTGGGGCCCCCACCAGCCCACCCCCGGCGCGCCTCCGGCGCGACCTGCAGCCCACCCCGCCACCTGCTCCGCAGGCGGCGAAGGCGCCGAGGACCGGGACAGCGGGCGGAGCGAGCTGGCCGCCTCCACATCCCCCACGCGGCGACCCTTCGCTGGACGATTTTTCCTGACTTGGCACTACCCGCTCCACCCCGTCCCAGGCGGCGGGACCCGTGTTACCTGCGACCTCACAGGGGGAGGCCACCTTTTTAAGGGCGCGCGGGGATGCGCCGCGCGGTCATCTCACATGAATTATGTAGTCCTGGTCAAGGGCGTTCCGGACTTCAGCGAGGGGACGGTGAAGTTCAAGGATGACAACACGCTCGACCGGAGTTCCACTCCGACCGTGTTGAATCCGAACGATCACCTCGCGCTGGAAGCCGCGATGGAAACCAAGGTGAAGCACGGCGGTAAGGTCACGCTCATCACCATGGGTCCCCCGAACTACAAGGTCATCCTCCAGCAGGCGATGAAGATCCAGGGGGACGATTCGCGGCTCCTCTCGGACCGCAAGCTCGGCGGCGCTGACACCCTCGCGACCGCAGAAACCCTCGGCGCCGGCATCAAGACCCTCGGCGACGTGGACATCGTCTTCGCGGGCTTCAAATCGGCGGACGGCGAGACCGGGCAGACGGGTCCCCAGACCGCGTGGAAGCTCGGCTGGCCCATCGTCACCCACGTCATCAAGCTCCAGGTGTTCCCCGAGGAACGCCGCGCGATTGCGGAGCGCCTCTCCGGCGACGAGATCGAGGAAGTCGAGTTCCCCCTTCCCGCCATCGTCGTCACGGACCCTGCGTTCGAGACCAACTACAAGAAGGCCAGTCATCGCCTCATCCTGAAGGATGAGCGCGCTGCGACCCTCGCCCGCGCCGAGCGCATCGACGAACTCTTTGAATCGTGGGATGCGGCAGCCATCGGGGTGGACGAGACCAAGGTCGGGATCAAGGGGTCCCCCACCATCGTCCGCAAGGTGGAACCGATCCCGGTTCCCCCGAAGGAGCGCGAAGCCGACATGCTCGATGGCACGAACCCCGTGGACATCGAGAAGGTCGCGAAACTCATCATGGCGAAGGTGGTGGGCTGATGAGTCTCGGAAACTACCGGGACATGTGGCTCTTCGCCGAAGCCAACGACGGCAAGTTCGTGCCCGTCGCCATCGAGATGATCAGTGAGGCCCGCCGCCTCATGGACAAGTACAACGCGGACTACAACGAGCAGGAACGCGTCGTCGCCGTCGTCATCGGCGAGAACGTCGACCACCTCGCGAAGGAAGCCATCACCTATGGCGCCGACGTGGTCGTCCAGCTCGACCACCCGGAACTCGCCCACTTCCGCCTCGAACCGTACACGCGCGCCGTCGGCCGCGTGTCCGAGGCCAAGACCGAGTGGAAGGACTACGACAAGCCGCGTTACTTCGCGTTCCCGGCAACGGCGAACGGCCGTGACCTTTCCGCCACCGTGCTCGCCGTCCTCGAATCCGGTCTCGCATCCGACTGCAACCTCCTCTACATCGAGGACGTCGAGATCCGCCACCCGGTCAAGACCGGGGGCCCGCCGAAGGTGTACGAGCGCATCCTCCACATGAAGCGCCCCGATTTCTCGGGCTTCGAGTGGTCCACCATCCTCTGCCTCGACAACCCGGACAAGGACTTCCACCCGCAGGCCTGCAGCGTCATCCCGGGTTCCTTCAAGGCCGCGGCCGCGGACCCGTCCCGAAAGGGCGAGATCCGCAAGGAGGAGGTCTACTTCGAGGAGCAGGACCTCCGCATCAAGATCAAGAGCCGCAGGAAGCTCGACAAGGGTGTGGACCTGAGCCAGGACCGCATCATCGTCGCCCTCGGCCGCGGCATCGGGGACGACCCGACGCGCGGGATCAAGATCGGTGTCGACCTCGCAGACAAGCTCGGGGCCGGCGTGGGCATCAGCCGTGGAATCGTGACCGCGTCCTACCCCCTTGATGCGAGTGTCGAACAGTACGCGGAGGAAGTGCGCCAGATCGGCGAAACCGGTCAGGTCGTCACGCCCAACGTGTACATCGCCCTCGGCATCAGCGGCGCCATCCAGCACAAGAAAGGGATGGACCAGAGCAAGTTCATCGTCACGATCAACAAGGATGCGGACGTGCCCATCCGCGAATTCAGCGACGTCTTCGTGAAGGGCGACCTCTTCGAGGTCGTGCCTGCTCTCATGAAGGCGCTCGAGAAGGAGGGATACAAGAAATGACCGTGTCTGAAGAGAAATACGAGGCAATCGTCGTCGGCGGCGGCCCCGCGGGCCTCTCGGCGGCCATGGAGCTTGCGAAGAACGGCGTCCAGACCCTCATCCTCGAGCGCGGCGCAACGAGCGGACAGAAGCCCATCACGGGCGGCGTCCTGTACGGCCAGACCAACACGCCGTACAACCTCGAGCACCTGATTCCGGATTTCGCATCCCGCGCGCCCCTTGAACGCCCCATCGACGGGTACACCATGCACGCCATGGCGGGCGACAAGGTGAAGGAGGTCGACATGCGCGGCCTCCACGAGCACGACATGAAGTGGTCGTACTCGATCCTCAGGAATCCCTTCGACAAGTGGTTCGCGGACGAGGTCCACAAGGAAGCCCGCAAGAGCGGCGGCGGGGTCCTCACCGGCGTCCGCGTCAAGGGCCCCCTCATGGAGAACGGGCAGGTCGTCGGTGTCGAAACCGATGAACTGGACCCCATCCGTGCGGACCTTGTCATCGCGGCGGACGGCGCAACCAGCGACCTTGTCCGCAAGAGCGGCATGCGCGGCTGGATGCAGCCGGACCGCTGGTTCCAGGGCGTGAAGGTCGTCGTGAAGATGCCGGAGGCGACCATCGAGGAGCGATTCGGCCTCGAGAACGGTCGCGGAGCCGCGCACCTGTTCGCGGGCGACGTCTTCAAGGGCGTCCGCGGCGGCGGGTTCCTGTACACCAACAAGGACACCATGTCCATCGGGACCGTGTTCCACCTCGACGCCCTCATGGAGTCGCGCATCGAGACCCACAGCCTCCTCGATTCCCTCCTCCACCACTCGCTCCTCTCCAAATGGATCGGGGACGACTACGAGGAACTCGAGTACTCGGCGAAGCTCGTTCCGGACGGCAAGAAGGCCCTCATGGAGACCCCGTACAAGGGCCGTCTCCTGGCGGTCGGCGATGCGGCGGGCCAGATGCTCGCCCACGGTCCCGTCATCAAGGGCATGAACCTCGGCATCACGGCCGGGATCCTTGCGGCGCGCGGGTACATCGACGCGAAGGCTGCCGGGAAACCCCTCGAAGCGGGGTCCCGGTACACGAGCGCTCTCCGCGACTCGTACGTGTTCCAGGACATGCGCCCCATGCGCTACAAGATCATGCGCGCGTTCCTTGAGAACAAGATGATGAACGGCCTCATGGAGGGCACGCTGAAGAGCGGCCTCGGTCGCTGGTTCCTGAAGACCGGTTTCGGCGAGAAGCAGATCACGTCCATGATGAACTCGCCGTACTGGGCGAGCGCCATGCCGGACATCCGCTTCGGGTACAACACGCTGCCCACGGTCCTTGCGGACGTCCACGGAACGGAAGTGGACCGCAAGGGCAAGTACGCGACGCCGAGCCTCGACGAGCGCATTGCGGCCCTCAACTACGCGACCGCCATCGGGAAGCCGCACATCCGGCTCCTCGACAACTCGCCCCAGGCGAGCGGCGCGGCCACGTGGTGCTGTCCGGTGTCCAGCCGGGAATCAAGCCGTGGCTGCTACCGTGAAGAAACCGTGAAGGCCCCGGGCGGCGGCGAGAAGCGCCTCATCGCCCTCGACACGCAGCCGTGCATCGAATGCGGCACGTGCGGGGTCGTCGCGAAGACGGACTGGGACACCCCGCCCGGCGGCAAGGGTGTCGCCTACAAGTACGGGTGAAGGATGGCTTTCCGGCGCCCGACCGTGGGTCGGGCGCCGGG
>JBFILE010000373.1:0-4005 GCA_041599855.1 Thermoplasmatota archaeon | reverse complement strand
TACTACCCACCTACGACCCACCCACTAACCCACCCTCTAACCCACGCACTACCCCACCCGCCAACACACCCGCGAAACCCACTCACCAACGCACCGTTGCCCCCTGGCGGGCATTCGGGCCGGCCGACCCCCCGCACCTGATGCCGTCGGGATCCGGGAGCCCTTGAAGACAACGACATCGACCATTCCCCGACCATGTTGGCGAAGGCGTTCGGAGGCCCGGTGCGACCAGCCCCCGTTCATCTGCGCGACCCGACCTGATCCCGCGAGGGAGAACGCGGGGACCACAAACCTTTAGGAACGACCTCGGGACTGCCGCATCATGTTGCGCGCCCGGGGGCTGTCCATCGTTCTCGTCGCCGTTCTTGCCGCACCCGCCCTTGCAGGCTGCATCGCGGAGGACCCCACGGATCCCACACCCGCCGAAGCCGGTCCCGCCGCCATTCCCGCGGCGAACCTGACCCAAGCGATCCACGGCTTCGGCGACTTCCTGCCCCTTGACTTTCCGAGCTTCGACGGCACCTCCATCCACGTGGACGTCCAGCTTCCCGACGGGGACGGGCCGTTCCCCGTCATCGTCACCTACACGCCGTACATCATGCTCGGCGGCGACGCATGGGGCGTCGGGCAGGAGACCGGCACCGACACGGACGGACGCGGCTCAGGACTCGCCGCCGAGTACGTCCCCCGCGGGTACGCCGTGGCCAGCGCGCACGTGCGCGGCACCGGCGCAAGCGGCGGCTGCCTGACAGTAGGCGGAGAGGAGGAAGCGAAGGACGGCTACGAGCTTGTCGAGTACCTCGCGAGCCAGCCCTGGTCCACCGGCCGCATCGCCATGATGGGCACGAGCTACGTGGGCACCACGCCCCTCTCCACGGCGACTCTCGCACCGCCGCACCTCACCACCATCGTTTCAATCAGCGCAGTCAGCGAATGGTACCGCTACTACTTCGAGAACGGCGAACCCCGGTTCTTCGGTGAACTGCCGACCGGCGTCGTGTACACGGACCCCGCATTCTGGGGTAGCCTCGGCATGGCCCCGAGCCCCCGCGGCGCCGGCCAGTTGGCCGGAATCGTGGGCGATGCGAACTGCTTCGCCGACTACCTTGCCGAACACTGGGCGCAGGACGACTACGACGCGTTCTGGCGCGAGCGCGACTACCGCAAGAACGTGGAGAACATCACGATTCCCGTCCTCTACGCCCACGGCTTCCTCGACGAGAACACGCCCATGAGCCTCGTCACCGACTTCTGGAACCAGGTGCCACTCGATTCCAAGCGCGCGTGGTTCGCCCAGCACGGCCATGGGGTTCCCGGACGCTACGAGGACTTCTGGAACGGCGTCCATCGCTGGCTCGACCACCACCTCATGGAACGCGAGAACGGCGCCATGGCCATGCCGCCCGTGCAGGTGGAGGACAACCAGGGTAAATGGCGGGTCGAGGAGACGTGGCCGCCCGTCGATGCCGAAACCCGCATCTTCCACCTCACCGCGGAAAGGAAGCTCGTGGATGCCGCACCCGCCAGGGAATCCGAACTCAGCTACACGGACCCCGGCACCATGTTCGAGGACCGGGACCCACTCGGCTTCTCGTACCTCTCGTTCACGACGGACCCTTCGGACGCGCCGTTGCATCTTGCGGGCGCGCCGCGCATCGTCCTCAACGCGTCCTCCAGCAGCCTCGACACCCAGTTCGACGCCATCCTGTACGATGTGGCGCCCGACGGTTCCCGGACGTTCATCACCCGCGGATACCTGGATGCCCGCCATCGGGAGACCATGGAATCCGGATCCGATCTGACGCCTGGCACCATGTACACGTTCGCGTGGGACATGCACTCCAGGGACCACGTCATCGACCCGGGGCACGTGATCGAGCTCGTTTTGAAATCCAGCGATTTCTACGTCGTGCCCGACGGTTCCGGCACCATGAACACGGTCCGGTTCGGACCCGAAGGCAGCACGATCAGCCTCCCCGTGATCGATCGGTCCACGCGCACGTTCCTTGATGAAGCCCCATTCCGCACGGAATCGCCCGGCGCGTGAGGGATCCGACCGCTCCCCTCGCCTCCGGACCCTTTCCGACGAACGCCGCCGCGCCGCCACTGCGTTCCGCCGTCAACCCGGCGAGCTACCGGTGCTCCCGGCCGCCGCATGGGCCGCCGCAACCTCGATCGAGAGCATGAACGTGATCGTCTGCACAATGTCCAGGTACCGGTCCGCGAGGATGCGAGCCGCAAGAAGCACGATTGTGAACGCGGCCGCGTAAGCCGCGACCAGTTGCACGAAGTCCACTGCGCCCGGGATGGGGGACAGGTAGCTGAGTGCGGCCGAGATGGCGGTCGACCCCGCAGCAAGGACGAGGAGCGTGGTCAGGATGGCGCGCACGACAAGGGCGCGGCCCGCATGGCGCAGGACCCGTTCAAGTCGCAAGCGGATCGCCTGGGCCTCCCGCAGGGACACCGGCTTCTCCAGCACATCGAGATGATTCTCCATGATGCGGAACTTGTTCTGCAGGAGCCGCCGCCAGACGCCGGGGCTGGTGTCGAAATCGTCCGCCGCGTCCGCCGCATCATGCTGACGCCCTGCTTCGCTGCTCATCCGCGCCGGGTACACGTGTCCGCCTGAAAAAGCACGCGGCCGGCCACCGTGGTCCCCCCGGCTGCCGGATCCGGTGATGACGCCGCAGTCCCCCGCGAAACCTATTTATCATCCATGGGCTTCCCTGACTCTCGCCCGCCCCTCAGTCGGAGGGTGCTGACGTGGCCGGGATGGGGTAGCTGGTTATCCTTGGGGACTGTGGATCCCTTGACCCGGGTTCAAATCCCGGTCCTGGCCCTGAATTCTTCGAGTCCGATTCGACGCAAGTCGAACCCGACTCCATTCAATTCCTGAGCCTCGGCTCCGGCAGGGGACCATCCGGTTCCCACGGCGTCCCATGAACCACACGGGAGAGGGCACAAATAGCGCGGCCGCGTCGCGACCGTCGTGACCCGCCGGGCCCTCATCGGCTTCCTCCTCCTCGCGCAGGTCATCTTCGGGAGCCTGGCCGTTGCGGGCAAGCTCGCATTCGAGAACCTGGCCCCGGCGACCGTGGCCTTCGTCCGCATCGGCGGCGGCGCACTCTTCCTCGTCATCATCGCCCACGGCGTCATGCGGCTCCCCCTGCCGCGCCTCCGGGACATTCCCGCCCTCGCCATCCTTGGCCTCCTCGGCGTCGTCCTGAACCAACTCCTCTACCTCGAAGGGCTGAAGCTCACGACCGCCGTCGGCACCACCCTCATGCAGGGGACGATTCCCCTGTGGACCGGATTCCTTGCGCTGGTCGTCGGCCAAGAGCGGCCGCGCGCCGATCGTATCGCCGGCCTTGCGCTCGGGTTTGCGGGCATCGCCGTGCTCGTCCTCGGGCAGGGCCAAGGCCTCGGGACGACCACCGGCAACATCCTCGTTGCCGCGAATGCCCTGAGCTACGCCGGATTCCTCGTGTACGGGCGGCGCGTCGTCCCCCGTCTCGGCCCCGTCCCCGTGTTCGCATGGGCATTCCTTCTCGGCTCCATCATCGCATCGCCCTACACCGTGCCAAGCGCCCTCGGCCAGGACTGGGCCGCCCTGCCCATCGAGGCCTGGCTCGTCCTCGCCTACATCCTTCTCGTGGGCACCATCCTCGCCCACGGCATCAACGTGGTCGCCCTCAAGCACACCCAGTCGAGCACGGTGGCGGGGCTCATCTACCTGCAGCCGATCGTCGGAGCAAGTCTCGCCATTGCCGTCCTCGGCGAAACGCCCGGCGTCGGCGCCGTTCTCGCAGGCATCCTCGTCCTCGCCGGCGTCGCCCTCGTGCTGCGCGCGGCGAAGGTCGAATCGGACGCGTCCGCCCGCGACGCCATCGAGGGCGCGCGACGCTCGACGTGACGCGCGCCGGGGTGCTGGGGTGCCGGGGGTGCCAGCTTGCCGGGATCACGCGGGCCGCGAGGGGTGGGTGAGACAGCTGGGCCCCCACCCGC
>JBFILE010000372.1:0-4014 GCA_041599855.1 Thermoplasmatota archaeon | reverse complement strand
TCGCGACGCCATCGTGGCGCTGCTGCCGGACCACAAGGCCGCCGCGCTCCAGGAAGTCGCGGCCCCATTCTCCATCCGCTTGGGTGAACGGGGAATCCGGGCCGATGATGAACAGGGAACTCGATCCGGGATCCAGATCGAACTCGGTGAAACTCGTGTGACTCACGCGTACGTCGTCCGCATCCAGACTCACGCGGAACGCCGGCACGAAGGCGCCGGACTGGTACACGTCGGCACCCAGCCGGGAAGCCCCGTTCCAACCCGTGTTGTAGATGCTGAAATCGGTCGCTGTGCCCACAACCGGATTCAGGAGGGCAAGGACCACGATGGTGACCGCGCCACCCACCAGGAAAAGCACGGTGTAGAAGCGGCGCATGCCGCGCCGGAGATGCGCGTTCATGACGACGCCCCCCCGAGTCGATCCACGCCGCCTTCGAACGAGGCCACGGCATCCGGGTCCAGTGGCTCATCCGCATACAGGGCGCGCTCGAACATGCCGGTCACCTGATCGACCGGCGCCCGCGGGTATCCACGGGCAGCCATGATCCGGGCGATCTCACGCGGCGTCAAGGGCCGCGGATCCACACCGGTGCGCGCGAGTTTGAGAAGGAGCCGGGCATAGGCCCGCACCACTTGACGCAGGGGACTCCATGGTGCCGGCGACACGGCCGCCAGCCGACGCTCGATGGCGGCCACGACGGCCGGAGCCACGCCCGCCGTGGAAATCCCCGCGAGGGTGCCTCCCAGGGGAATCGCCCGGCGGCTTCGAACATAGGAGACCGCAAGGAACACGAGAAGGGCGAGCAGGATCACCGCGAGCAGCATCACGAGTTTCTCGAGGATCAAGCCGAGGATGGGGCCGAAGAGCTGTTCGAACAGGCTGAGGTCCGCGGGGCCGCCTCGGGGCGTGGGCGGAGTGGTTGCCATGGTGAAGAGACAATCCGCTTCTTTACTTTGGCTGGGCGCGTACACCGCGCTGCCGGGGTACGATGCCTGGGCATCGTGGCATCCCAGATCAAACGAGTACGGCGGGAACGAGAGGGTGGCAAGACCGCCCGATCCCGTGACGCCGGAGGCCGCGGCCTTGCCGTCCACTTCCACCGTGAACGGCGCCGGCGGCGGGACCGGATGCACACGGACGAGGAGGATCGCATCCTCCAGCGCTCCGAAGATGGGTCGTTCCGCGGTGAGCGTGGTCGACGTGGGAATCCGCGTGACGACGAATCCGTCCGACGCGGTCAGGGTTTCGCCATCCACAGAAACCTCCACGGAAACGGTCCGGGACCCGACCTCGGCCGGGTCGATGGCGATTGCGTGCGTGCGGGCGAATCCGCCGCGGGCGTTCGTCGAATGCTCGGCGAAGCGGGCTCCGTCGAGGAGGATGCGCAACGTCGCGTCCGCCATCGGTTCCGCGCCGCGGAAGACGCCGCCGCGGAACGTGATCGAAGCACCCAGCGGAACCTCGTGAGGATCCGCATCGACGAACACGAACAGCCGGTTGTTCACCGCTGGGTCGGCGGCCAGTTTCTTCGCGACATCCCGCAACGTGATCTGCACCTTCTCAAGCTTCGCGCCCAACTGGTCGATGAGCCAGCGCAGATCGTCCACGTTGTAGTCGAGCGCCTCGTATGCATCCGCGTTCGCGTCCAGGTTCGATAGAAGCAGAAGGATCTCGTCGAGGAGATGGATGCCGCGGAGCGCCTGTTCAAGGCCGGGTTCCGGATTTACGGTGATGCCTGCGAGGTCCGCCCATTCCTCCACCGTGCGCGAGGCGTTGGCGTCCAAGTCGCGGGCCACGATGTAAAAGGGCGCGAGAATCGCCGCACTGGGCACCGGGCCCCGGTGCTTCACCACGGCGCCCATGGCATGAACGAGCAGGTCCGTATCCGACGCCGCCTTGACTCCTGCGGTGTGGTTGTCGTACAACGCGAACGCGAGCGCCCTCACCGATGCATCGAGGCCCCGCTGCCCGATGAGGAAGAGCGCCTCGTAATCGGCAGTCGCGGACCGGAAGTCCTCGTGATGGGGTGCCGCCCACGCAGGTGCGGAAACGGCGAGCAACGCGGCAAGGACCCCCGCGAGAAGGACGCGGGCGGAGCGAACCCTGCCGTTGGCAGGTGTTCCGCGTGGCGGCATCCGCGCGCGCATAGGGCGGCCCACAGCCCCGAACCGGGTTTAAGCATTTGCAAATCGCTAAAAGACAGGACCACGCATGCCCGCCGGATGGCGCGTCGGGCTCCGGACACAGGCAAGGTGGCACGCTTGGTAGGCGTGGCCCTAATCCTCGCCGGCATTGTGGCATTCATCGCGTTGCCGCCTCCGTACTCGTTCACCCTGCTGTTTGCGGGCGCGTCCACCGGCCTGTTCATCGCCCTTGTCGCATCCACGCCGAGCGTCCCCCGCGTGGTGGTCGATCGGATTCTCTCGGGCGCGAGCGAGGAGGGTTCGAGCACCATCCGGGGCCTCAGCCTTGCCGGGAAGGCAACGTACGTTCCCCCGGGCGTGAACCTCGCTCGTGACCGGGTGTTCATCGCCGCAAGCGACAACGACAAGCCGGTCCCTCTCCTCGATGACGAGACCGTCATCCACCAAGGTCCCCCGGAGTTCAAGACCGGCATGGCGATCATGCCGCCCGGCATCGGATTGGTCGAAGGCCATGCGGCTGCCGTCGGCGCCGACATGATCGGTGCCCCCCTCCCGGAGGCG
Source organism: Thermoplasmatota archaeon (assembly GCA_041599855.1). GTDB lineage: Archaea > Thermoplasmatota > SW-10-69-26 > JACQPN01 > JAJPHT01 > JBFILE01. The sequence continues at coordinate 1,308 of JBFILE010000372.1, read as the reverse complement.
GAGGCATTCATCCGCGGACTCGGTCTCGAGAACGGCCTGTTCCAGGATTTTCGGATGGCCCGGGAAGGCGAACGCCTCGTCGCAACCTTTCAACCCACGGTCACACCGCCGTGCCTGGATGCGCTCGCCAGCGACCCACCCTGCGACCGGTCCGGATGTGCCCTGTGCTCGGCCGTCGGGTGCACCCTTGCCCGCAGCATGGCGCGCCCCATGGGCGTCGCCGAGGCCGGGCCGGACGGCGACCGGGTCATCATGGCGTTCGAGGTCGGTGCCGGGGACATGGATGACGATGGGATTGAACCGGATGGGGATGTCGGCCCCGCCCGATCGCCCGGGCCTGTCGAATCCGCCCGGCCCTCATCCGGAGCTACGCGGGCCGGTGAGGAGGGCGGGTCGTGAGGCTCGATCATGCTCTCGCGCTTGCCGTTACGGGGTACGTGGGCGTCCTCATCGTGCTCGTTCCCGGGGGCGACATCGGCCTTCTCTCGGTCCTGCTTCTCATCGGTGTCCTCGTCATGCGGGAACTCGCAGGGGCGTATGCATCCAAGGCCCTGCGGGAACGGGTGGATTTCTTCGTGTACGCCGGACTCGTGGCGTTCGTGGCTGTTGTGGTGCAGCGGGTGCGCGAGATCCTGAACCTGTGATCCGGATCGATATCGCAAATGGTCGTCCGGAGCACGCCGCATCCATCTGCAACTGCATGTTTCGGACTGCATCGCCGAAGAAAACGGGTCGGGGAAGTGTGATTCATGAACCGACCCATGCATGGGAGGGCTGATTGATTGGCGCTTGCGGCCGTGGCGGCCGGGCTTGCACGTCCGGGAGGGATGGCTCACGGAACGCCGGTTGAAGAAAAAAAGCCCGCCGCCCACGAGGGCGGCGGGTATGCGGGGCGGGCCGAAGCCCGTTCCCGCGACCTGTTGTTCACGAGTCTACGGTTCAGCTGGTTCAGGTCACGGTGACCGTGCCATCGTAGATGGCCGTGCCGGCAACCTGGACCGTGACCGCGTAGCTGGCGGCCGTCATGTCACTGGCGGTCGTACCGGCACCGCTGCAGAAACCGATCACGATCGGCTGGCCTGCTGCCCAGCTCGCCGGAAGGTTCGCGGCAATGGTGGTACCGTCGGCGGTACAGGTGGCATCGTCGACCACGGCAACACCATCGACGTAGATGTCGTACGCGGTGTTGGCGTAGGCGTTGCTCGACGCGCTCTGTCCGGCCTGCGTGAGGATGACGCGGATACTTCCGCTGGCACCCTTCGCAGACGCACTGGCTTGTTCGCTCGATTCCTGCGTGCTGCTGAATCC
>JBFILE010000371.1:0-4014 GCA_041599855.1 Thermoplasmatota archaeon | reverse complement strand
CCGCCCCACGCCGCGGCCATCGGGCCCAGCTCGACGTCCCGGAGCGTGCGGACGCAATGGACCGAGCGGTTGTCCGAGCCGATCTCCATCTCCTGACGGACTTGATCGGTTTCGCCTTTTGTGCCCGCCCGCGACCCGAAGCTCGTGGCCGGACTCGCATTCGTCCTCCTCTCCTTCGCCGCGAACAGCCTCATGACGCGGCATGTGGTGGCCGGGAACCTCCTCGACCCCGCCCTCCTCTCTGCCATCCGATTTCTCGCGGGAGCCCTCGCTCTCGCCGGCCTCATGGCCGTCAAGGGGCGACTCGCGGAAGCCCGTCCCCACCGGCGCCACATCGTCCCCGTATTCTGGCTCGCCGCGTACGCCTTCCTCATTTCCTACGCGTACGTGCACATCGGCGCCGCCGCCGGCACCTTCGTCTTCTACGCCTTCGTCCTCGCCACCATGACCGGCCTCGGCGCGTGGCATGAGGGTCGCGCGCCCCCCGCGCGCAGCATGGCCGGCGGCCTCCTTGCCCTCGCCGGCGTCGGGGCCCTCGCCATCGGCCGCGTCGAACTCGTGACGCCGCTCGGCGTCATCCTCATCGCCGGCACCGGAATCGCGTGGGGCGCGTACAGCATGCTCGGCCGCCGCCATGGCGACGCCCTCGCGTTCACCGCCGGGAACTTCCTCCTCCTCGGCCTCCTCCTCATCATCCCCACGGGCCTCTTCGCATCGGGCTTTGGAGGCGCCGTCCGCCTCACCACGGAAGGCGTCGTCTGGGCAACCGCCATGGGTGCCGGCACCACCGCCTTCGCGTACGCCGTCTGGTACTGGGCGCTCCCCCGCATCGGCGCGACGCAGGCAGGCACGTACCAGTTGCTGATCCCCGTCCTCGCTGCCGCCGGAGCCGTCGCGCTCCTCGGCGAACGCTTCTCCCTGAAGCTCATCCTCGCGGGAAGTCTCGTCGTCGCCGGCATGTGGCTCGCGACGCCGCGCGCCCGACCCGCCGCGCCCGTCGCAGTCGCAGGGTCGCCCCCGGAATCCTCATAGGGCTCCCGCGGACTCGCCGCGCCATGCACGTCCGGCTCCCGTTCCAGGCCCAATGGGTGCCCCGCATCCTCGACGGGTCCAAGACGACCACGTGCCGGACGAAGCGGTTCGGCGGCGCCGGCGACACCTTCGACGTGGACGATGTCGTGTTCCGGCTCACGGAGGTCACGCAGATGCCGCTCACGCGCGCACGGGACACGCTCTTTGAACAGGAAGGATTCGCTTCACCGGAAGCGTTCCAGTCCGAGTGGGAAAAGAATCACCCGACCCGGGGCTTCGACCCCGGGACGCAGGTGTGGGTGCATCGGTTCACGCCGGCAGCGCCATGATGCGCGCCCATGCGTGACCCGGCGCCGACGGGGCCGACGCGGCCGGCTCGGGCGACGGTCGATCAACCGATTCAGCCGCCCCGGCCGACTCACTCGATCGTCACGATCACGTTCTTCGTCTCCACGCTCGCGCCGACCTCGACGTGGACTTCCTTCACGACGCCCGCAACCGGTGCAGGAATCTCGTTCTGCATCTTCATGGCCTCAAGGATAACGAGGACGTCCCCCGCCTTCACTTCCTGACCGGCCTCCACGCGGATCGCAACGATCTTCCCCGGCATCGGCGGCTTGACCTTGCCGCGTGCGCCTGCTGCTCCGCCGCCCGCTGCGCCGCCCGCGTGGAGGTCCTTCACGCCGACCGTGCGGCGGCCGTCATTCACGACCGCGACATTCCCGCCATCCTGGATGGCGACACGGAACGTCTTCCCGCCGACCTCGACGCGCACATGATCCGCCTCCAGCGTCACGTCCGCGTTCAGCGGCTCGCCATCGATCGTGAGGATCGTCTTCCCGTTCTTCTTCTCAAGGACAACATCCCGCGGCACGTCATCGAGTTCCAGCGTGAATCGCACGGTTCACCACCTCCCTCGGCGGCGACCCGCAAGCGCCCAAGGCGACGCGCCCGTGGACCCGGTTCCCTCGGTCGCCATCTTCGGCGTCGCCTGCCGGTGCGCAACCGCCCGCACGCCGCCCGGCATCGCATCGATCGCAGCCGCCACCGCAGCCGCTTCAAGGAGCGCCGCGCGCTGCAGTCCCTTGTGCTCCTCGTCGAGGGCTTCCAGGATGCCGCGCTTCTGGATGAACGTGGTCGCGATGTCCCCCGTGAGGAACGCCTCGTCCCGAAGCACCTTCTTGTGGAACGGGATGTTCGTCACCGGCCCTTCCACGTGGAACTCATCCAGGGCACGGCGCATGCGCGCCATGCACTCGTCCCGGTCCTTGCCCCACGTGATGAGCTTCGCGACCATGGAATCGTAATGCTGCGGAATCGTGAACCCCGCGTAGATCCCGTCGTCCACGCGGACGCCCGGGCCCGCCGCCGGCTGGTACGCCTCCACCTTCGCCGGTGAGGGCGCGAAATTGAAGTACGGGTTCTCCGCGTTGATGCGCGCTTCAAGAGCGTGGCCACGCATGACCACGTCCTCCTGCGTGAACGGGAGCTTCTCCCCCGATGCCACGAGGATCTGCGTCTTCGCAAGGTCGATGCCGGTCACCATCTCGGTCACGGGGTGCTCGACCTGGAGGCGCGTGTTCATCTCGTTGAAATAGAACTCGCCGTCCTTGAACAGGAATTCCAGGGTGCCCGCATTCGTGTACCCGACGGCTTTTGCCAGCTTCACGCTCTTCTCGCCGATGTCGCGGCGCATCTCCTCCGTGAGCGCCGGACTCGGCGCCTCTTCGAGGAGCTTCTGGTAGCGGCGCTGGATGGAGCATTCGCGCTCCCCGAGGTGGACGACGTTCCCGTGCTCGTCCCCGATGATCTGGATCTCGATGTGCCGGGGATCGACGATGAACTTCTCCATGAAGACGTCGGGGACACCGAACGCGCTCTCCGCCTGCGCGGTCGCGGCCTCGAACTCGCCGCGGAGGTCCTCCGCCTTCTCCACGATGCGCATGCCGATGCCGCCACCGCCCGCGCTCGCCTTCAGGAGGACCGGGAACCCGATCTCCTTCGCGCGCACGATCGCCGCGTCCACGTCCGTGATCGCGCCCTCGGATCCGGGGCTCACGGGCACGCCGGCCTTGATCGCGTACTCACGGGCCGACACCTTGTCGCCCATGGCCGCCATGGCCTCCGGCGACGGGCCGATGAACGTGATGCCTTCCTTCGCGCACCGGCGTGCGAAGCCCGCATTCTCGGACAAGAACCCGTAGCCGGGGTGGATCGCGTCCGCGCCGGTGTCCTTCGCCGCCTGGATGATGCGGTCCTGGACGAGGTAGCTCTCCTTGGACGGCGCCGGGCCGATGTGGACCGCTTCATCAGCGAGCTTCACATGGCGGGCGTCCTTGTCCGCTTCCGAGTACACGGCGACCGTCGCCACGCCGAGATCACGCGCCGCGCGGATGACGCGCACGGCGATCTCCCCGCGGTTCGCGATCAGGATCTTCGCGAGCACGAGTCGCGCCAAGTCGCGGCGCGGTTATAATTATTCCTTCCCGTGGAATGGCGCGACGCCGGCACATCCGGGGGTCGGTTCGCGGGCGTCCGGACCCGCCCCTTGGCCGTGCAGGCGCCCGGCGCGCGACCACGCTCCACGGCCGCGAGGATCCGGGCGAGGCCACGGGGCCCGCATCAAGGCCACTCCATGACGAGTCACGACGCGCGGCGGCCCCTTGGCGACTTCCGCCCGCCCGCCGCACGGCGAGGGACGACTCCGGGCCGGCCGCCCGACGACGGCTCGCGCGCCCGCCCCACGACGATGACGGACGACGCCTGACCACCCGCCCCACGACGACCGCGGCGACGGGCGACGCCCACCCGCCGGACGACGACGGAAGATGCCCACCTGCGCGCCCCCACGACGATCGCCTGCCCGCCCGTCCAAGGCCGTTTTTTTCTCCGTGCTCTCCGCGCCCGCTGTGTTGATGGAATGTCCAACGCTAACAAACGTGGACCCGTTGCCCATCCGCCCGCCCCACGACGACAACGGCT
>JBFILE010000370.1:0-4018 GCA_041599855.1 Thermoplasmatota archaeon | reverse complement strand
CGGCGTCTCGGTCGACCTTGTGGAATCCTACAGCCGGGTCCTCGGCGTCGTCGAGGACGAGGCCGGATCCTACGAGACCCGCATCACGTACGCCATCAGCGACATCGCAGTCGGCAACGAAGCCGGCGAGAACGGCCGTGCCGAAGGAACGTGGGTGATCCTGGACGGGGAAACTGCGGCAGCCAGGGTCGTTTTCTCGATCGTCCGGGACACCACATGGACGGGCCCGCTTGCTGGGAACGGCCGCACGATGCCGCCGGCGGTCGAGGATCCCGCACCGTCCCTCAATGCCCTCGGCGCACCCGTGTCCCGGGGCACCGGGATGACGGCCGCCACCCCCTACGTGGTGATCGGGGCGAGTGCGGCCGCCGGCGTCCTCATCCTCCTGATTGCCAAAGCCGCGCTGGGCGCCCTCTACACGCGCCTTGCCACAGGGAATCTCCTCGCGCACCCCGTACGAGCCACCCTGCACGACCGGATCCGGCGGGACCCCGGTGTCCATCTCTCCGTCCTTGAAAGCGCAAGCGGCATGGGAAAAGGCGCCACCCGCCACCATCTCGACCACCTCGTCAAGGGCGGTTACCTCACGGCCCGGCGCGACGGCGGATTCCTCCGGTACTTCGCGGTGGGAGCCCTCACGCCGGACGCGGCCCGCCGGGAAACCATCCTTCGGGCCGGATCGAATCGCCGCGTCCACGACCTCCTCGTTGAGGAACCCGGCCTGAGCCTGCGGGAGATCGCGGACCGCCTCGGCATGAGCGCGCCCAGCGTCCATCGCGCGAGGAAACGGCTCGTCAGTGAAGGGCTCATTCCTGTGCGGTCGGAGGCGCAAGCCGAGCCCTGACCCGCCGCGATGCCTGGCTTGCGCGCTCCCCGGGCGGCCATGACTGCCATCGCCCCCGGCCACCCGGCGATGACCGCCGGCCCCGCCGCGGGCACCCCCGCAGGTTCCGGCGTCCCGAACCCTCACATCTCGCGGAAAACCAGCAGGGACCGTCCGATGCCGATCACATCCCACGACACCATGGGGACGGATGCGACCGTGGCCCTCGAGTACGATCCGTACACGAGCCGCACCCACGCCCGCATGGCACGCGGGGAACACGGGGTCGAGATCCGCCATGCGAAGGGGAGCCAGAACGGCACGTGGGTGAACTGGCGCATGATCCCGGACAATGAAGCACTCGGCACTCATGACCCGTTCCGGGCTTTGTCCGCCGCCGTGGTGCCGCGGCGTCACCTTCAGCTCGGACCGCGATTTCGGCGTCCGCAGCTGGGTGAGGAGTTCGAGACGCACCGGGTTCGACAGGCCCTTCATGACGTCTCGGAGCACATGGTCCGGGCCCGTGCCGTGGTCACGGGACCCGCACCCCCGCGCCCCACCATGAACCGGTGCGGATGAGGGCCGGATTCAGGGGCGTCGCACGGGGTGGCGTACAGCCTTCGCGTCAAAGGCTTCGAGCATGTCGCGGGCGGAAGGGAATCGGCGGGACGGATCGGGATCGAGCGCGCGCACGAACCACGGTGCGAGGACAACGGCCTCCCCGAGGTCGGCCGCAAACGGGCGCGCCGCCGCAACCTTGGCCTGCACCGCGGCAAGGCCTTCCCCCGGCCCCACTTCCACGTACGGGCGGCCGGCCAGGATCTCGAAAGCGACGAGGCCCACACTGTACAGGTCCGACCGGAGGTCCAACGACTCGCCGCGGGCCTGTTCGGGACTCATGTACCGGGGTGTGCCGGGCGCGACGGCCGCCTCGGTGTGGACGCTGATGGTGGCATCGGCATCCTTGACCCTTGCGACGTGGAAATCCGAGAGCTTCGGGACACCGTCCGCGTCAAGGAGGATGTTCGCGGGTTTCACATCGCGATGGATGACCCCGGCATCGTGGACGGCCGCCATGCCTTGAAGGATTCCCTCGATCCATCCCACCGCCTCGTCGCGGGTCACAACGCCCGCAGCCAATCGCTCCGAGAGGGGGGCTCCTGCGACATGCTCCATGATGAGGGCCGGCCCATGTTCGGTGGCGTGGACGCCCCGCACGGCGGTGACGTTCCCGTGGCGGATCGCGGACATCACGCGCGCCTCGATGGCCACGGATTCCGGATCCACAGCGTGGGGACTCAGGAGTTTCACGGCCACGCGGCCACCGTCCTTCAGGTCATCCGCGACGAACACGCGGGACACGCTACCCGTCCCGATGAGGCCCTGCAGGCGGTACCGGCCCCCAATCTTGAGGCCGCGCAGAGGTGGGTCGGAGGCAGCGGACGCGGCCGGCCCGGCGCGCACGGCCCATGTGCCGACGAGGCCGAATGCCGCGAGGCCCACCGCGAATCCGAGGGCCTTCGCAGCCATGTACGCAACATCGAAGGCGAGGTAGAGCGCGGCGAACGCGGCCATCGTGACGCCGGTCGCGAACACGGCATGGGTCGTCATCCGCGCAAGGGATGCGGGGCGAAGCCCGGCCACAGCGAGGAGCGGCCGGAACGCCGCCAGGGTGACGAGGTTCAGGATCTGGTTGGTCGGCCCGGACTCCAGGCTTGGAAGGAACCCCACCTCATACGTGTCGACGATGGCAAGGAGCGGGCCGAACAGGATCAGGACGCCCACGAGGGCCGTGGGCGGGCCCGATGTGTCCCGGCCATGGCGCAGGAGGCGGAAGGCGGCCCAGACATAGACCGGGGTCGCGGCAAGGATGTAGAAGTGCTCCTCGAAGAACGGGATCGCATTCGCCCTGGGGGCAGCGTCCCCCAGCCACAGGATGCCGAACGTGGCCCAGTACAGCGCCCGCGGCAGGAAGCCGAGCGCGACCCACCGCCACGCCGTCGTCCCGCGGGCGAACGTCCACAGGAGGAACGCCACCGCGAGATGGAAGAGGCCGGCATGGACGCGCAGGCCTTCAGCGGCGAGGAACTCGATGGGCGCGCCGAGGACGGGCCAGAGGATCATGGAATCCCAGAGGGGTCGAAAGACGCCATCCGCGTCTGCGATGGGATCGATCCGGGTGACGACCACGGTTGCCCAGATCCCCCCGATGGCAAGCAACGCAGGAGGCAACCAGCGGGTCCGGGGCCAACGATGGACGGCGAGCGCCGCGAGGATGAGCCACAACGTGACGACGTCCAGGGCGACCTCGATCCAGTTCGCGGTGTTCGTCACCTCGGCAAGGATGCCACCCGGGAGATCGTCCACCCAGATCACGAGGACAAGGATCGCATTGACGCCGAAGAGGGCCGCAAGGTACGGGACTGCCCGCTGCCGCCCGACGCGGTCGATGAGGGCGAACGCCGCCCCGACCTGCAGGAAGATGAAGAGTGCCGCAAAAGCGTCAATCAGATCCGGCGCCACGAGCGGTCCTCAGTTGCCAGCAGGTCAAGGCCCCATAAAGGCCTATTGCGTCGTCCGATCCGACAGAAACGACTCCACCCTCAACCGGGCCTACTCGCCGACAGCGCGGGGTTCACGGGAGGCGGCGTCACTCCCGGAACTCGAGTCGGGTGCGCCCGATCTCCCTGCGGCCGAGGCTCTTCCTTGACGTGGAGCACGCCAAGGGAATCGGCCGCGCGCTCGACACGGAGCTGAGGTTGGCGCTCCTGGCTGCGGTGGAAATGCCGGCCGATTCCCGCTTCCCCCCTTCGGCGGTCCACGCTGGATCCTGCAACGTCCCCGCCTGGCTGGTCGCGGCGAACAGGATGGGTCGCCGTGGAGGCGCCTTCGAGGCCGATCGAGCAATGCACGCGGCCCCGCCATTCGTGTCGCCTTGACCCTTGCCGCAGCGAGGGCCCTTTGGCCATTCCCCCGAAAGGCCGATCCCGGACCCCACATGCCGAAGAGCCGCCTCCGCGGGTCCATCCACAAGGGGGATCCTGCACTGACCGCCGCCGACGCCACCACCGTTTTCACATGCACGCCCTGCGATCGACGGTTCGTATGGTTCGTGCCCGTGAGTGAAGCTCCATGCCCGTATTGCCTTCGCGTGAGTACGCTCGCGTCCGGGGGGCCGGCGAAGCGCATCGTGCG
>JBFILE010000369.1:0-4029 GCA_041599855.1 Thermoplasmatota archaeon | reverse complement strand
GGAGCCGCCTACGCCCTCTTCATGTTCTTCAGCGGCGCGAACGTGATCCTCGGGAACGATTTCGAGAACCACGTGGCCGCCATCGACGCGCGGTTCGCCGTCGAGAACGAGGCCGACGGGAATACGATCCGTTCCACGAACACGCCGTTCCTCGGCTTGGCCCGGCAGCGGTTCGCGTTCGACACGAACACCGTGGACGGGTACCCGCTGTACTACGTGCGGGACCCTGCGGGCGCAGCACTCGACCTTGGCGGTTCCACGGCAGCAGGGGTCGTTGCGTACGGAACACCCGGCTTCATCCTCACGAACGGAACGGTGCTCGGGCAAGGGGTCACCATCGAGGATTCGGACCGGGCCGCCGTGCGCGGCATCACCGCCATCGACGCATACACGGGCCTTCGCATCGCCCATTCCACAAACGCGCATGTGGCCAACGTGACCCTGTCCGGGAACACCCACGGCATGATCCTCGTGAACGTGAGCGCGTCCACCATCCGCGACTCGACGGTCACGGACGGTGTGGGCGGCATCATCGTGATCAGCGGGTCCCGGGACAACCTGATCGATCGCGTCCACGTGGCGCGCACGCGGGACGGGGTCCAGTTCTCCGGCGGGGCCCATGGCAACACCCTCCGCGGGAGCCTGCTCGAATCGAACCACGGCACGGGGTTCAGCGCGTATGCGGCCACCGGGAGCCGGGTCGAATCGGTGGACATCGCGGCCGCCGGCACCGGGCTCCTCCTCGTTGCGACTCCTCCGGTCACCTTCCGGGACGTTGCGATCGATGGGGCCCGCTACGGCGTGAATCTCGTCCGTTCCTTCGACCACGACCTCGACGAAACCGTGACCGTTGCCGGTGCCCCCGTCCGCATCGTGCATGGTCTCGCGGATGCCACGCTCACCCCCGCGACGTTCCCGGCCGGTTACCTCGCCCTCGTGAACGCGACCAACGTGACGGTGACCGGCTACACCTTCGCCCGGAATGCGGATGGGCTCATGCTCGTGGATCCGGAGGCCGTGCAGGTGACCGGGAACACGTTCCGGGAGAATTCCTGGGGGGTGTTCGTCGACGGCACGCGCGGCCATGCGACCCTCTCCGGCAACCGCTTCGAGGCCCAGGGTGTCAACCTCGTCTTCCTTGCGCCGGGGAACTACACGGCCCACGGCAATGATCTCCTCCGCCCGAACGACCTGTCCCTCCACGCCGAGCGCGGCACCCGCGTGGACGCCCGCGACAACTGGTGGTCCACGCCCCTCGGGCCTGCCGGGCTCACCAGCCGGGGGATGAACGGCCGCATGACCGTGGAGGCCGGGCCGTACCGGCCGCAGGTGTCCCTTGCGCCCGTGAACGAGGACGTGGATTTCGCGCCATGGTCCACCGCCGCGCATGGCGCCGGCAGCGGCTGACGAATGCCTCGGGCATGGCGTGACATCGCGGCCCTTAAGTGGCGCGCCGCATTCGACGGACATGATGGCGCCCGGACCCTTCACCGAAGCGGCCCGCGCCCTGGCATGCGCCGGCGACGCCAACGTCTTCCTCCTCCATGCGAATGCGGACCCCGACTGTGTGGGTGCCGCGGTCGCCCTTGCGCGGACCTTCGGCGGAATCCTCCACGCACCCGCGGGCGTCGCCGCTTCCGGCCGCCGACTCGAGCGCCATGTGTCGGCGGGAATCCTCGATGGGGCGCCGGCATCCTTGGAAGGTCTTCATCCCGTCGTCGTGGATACGGGGACCTCGGTCCAGCTCGGCGACGCGTGGCCCATGCTCACCGCGGCGCCCGGCATTCCATTCGCCGTGGTGGACCACCACGCGCCCGGCGACATCGTCGCCGCCGCCACGAACGTCGCACTCGACCCTGCGCGGTCGAGCGCGTGCGAAGTGGCCTTGGCTGTCATCGAAGCCGACGGCCGCACGCCGGACACGACAGCCGCGTTCGCCCTCCTGGCCGGCGTCGTTGCCGACACCGCCCACTTCCGGTTCGCGAACGCCGCCACCTTCCGCGATGCCGCCCGCCTCATGCCCCTTGCCGGCGTACAGAGCATCGAGGACGTCACACCGATCCTTGAGGACGAGGATGCGGACGGCTCCGATGAGCGGTCGCGACGGATCGCGCAATTGAAGGCTGCCCGGAGAATGGAACTCTTCACCATGGGGCGGCACGTGGTGGCCACAAGTGACGTCAGGAGCCACGAATCGGCCGCAGCGCTCGCGCTCACCCGCATGGGCGCGGACGTGGCCCTCGTGGCCGCGAAACGGGCGGACGGGACCCGCGTGAGCGCCAGGGCCCGACGCGGCATCGTCGATCAGGATGGACTCCATCTCGGGCACGTCCTCCGCGCAGTCGCCGAGACCCACGGGTGCGGGGGCGGCGGCCACGCGGCAAGTGCAGGCATGAGCGGCGCGCCGGACGCGGACGTGATCCTCCCCGCCATCGGCATTGCCCTCCGTGATGCCCTCGGAGAGCGGAAGATCGGGAAGGCGTGACATGGCCGGCACCGCGAAGAAGGGGCAGGGGGGCAAGCGCGGGGGTGCGAAGAAGCGCAAGCGCGTCAAGTACGAACTCGAGGTCGCGCCCGATGTCCAGGCCGAGATCGAGGACCTCGTCGATGTCCTCGAACTCACCCATGTGGACCCGCAACGCATCGTGTGTTTCCGGAGCCGCGGGGCCACGGCCAAGATCTACGCGCGGATCTGGAGTCTCCCGAAGATCTGGCAGATCGCCCTCGGCGTCGAAGCCCACTACGCCATTGAGGTCGTCGAACTCTACGACCGGTCGTCCCGGGAGGATCAGACCAAGACCCTCATCCACGAACTCCTCCATGTGCCCAAGACCTTCAGCGGCGCCCTGGTCCCCCACAAGTGCTTCGGCAAGGAGATCAACGACGAGGTTTGCGACGAATTGTACGATGAGTATCTCGCCAAGTGTGCGGTCCGGGAGGCGCAGGTGGATCCGGCGGCCGTGCCGGACATCGCCGTGGACATCGAGGGGCCATGGGACGAGGATCCATCGGCCCAGCCGGACATCGCCGTGGACATCGAAGGGCCGTGGGAGGAGGGTCCGTCGGCCCAGCCGGAGATGGCCATGGGCGTGGAGGGGCCGTGGGGGGAGGGTCCGTCGGCCCAGCCGGAGATGGCCATGGGCGTGGAGGAGCCGTGGGACGCGGACTCGTTGGGGGATTCCCCCGGCGCTGCTGCCATCGGCCCCAAGGGTGCCACTCTTGTCGTGACAAGTGGCGACGGCGTGGACCCCGCCAGGGAACGCGCCGGCGGCAAAGGCACGGAGCAGCCGGTGGCCCCGCCGGTCGGACAGAGCCGCCTCGACGCATGGACGCGCGCCTGACCGCCCGGTCCGCCCGCCTGATGCACCCATAACTTTATTCTTCATATAACGAAATAGGTGCACGTCTGGCGCGATCCAGCGACGGTGGGCATCACATGTACGCCAATTCTTCTGGAATCAATGAGCGGGCGGTCTACGACTGGAACCGGCGCATGGTGGGCACCGTGCAGGATGTCCAGATGGATCCGAAAACCCATGCCGCACGCGATCTGATCGTCAACCTGAGTCCCGAGGTACGCGAAGCGCTGGGTGCCGGCGAAGGCCCCGTACGGATTCCCATGAATTTTGTCAGTGGGATCCGGCGGGAAAGCCTCACCCTCGACCGCGGCATCAACGAATTGCGTCAGATCGAGGTCCTGCGCGACATCTTGTCCCTCGAATGAGGGGGTCCGGTCGTGACCGTCCCGCCACTTGCGTGAGCACCCGCCCGCACGGATCACTGCGGGTTCCGAGCATCGCACACCGTCCCGCGACTCCGAACGTGGCATGATGGCCTGCAACTCGAAACGTGGCACACCGTTGCCCTCGGCGTTCTGGGCTCAGCGCTTGGTACGCCGGTGCCCTCGGCGGTTTCCGGGGTTCCGAGCAACCCGCACGGATGACTCCACCACCGACCCTTGTTCAAGCCGCCCCGCCCAAGGATGACTGAGCTTGTGGAAGAAACGCGAATCCCCCGCGCATGCGAGGG
>JBFILE010000368.1:0-4030 GCA_041599855.1 Thermoplasmatota archaeon | reverse complement strand
TCCACGGCTGGTCCGTCATCCACTGCATGATCTCGCGCGTGTCCGCGGTGTTGAGGTTGGTTTCGCCCATGACGATGAGGGCATCCGGCCACACGTCGAGAACCGTGCTCGTGGTCGCCGTACCGTGCCCGTTGTCCGAGCTTGTCACGATGTCGTCGAGGACGGGGAGGCCGCGGGTCTTGCGCGTGATGCCGAAGACGTTGGTGTCCTCGAAGTGCACGAGTTCCATGGATCCGATGCCCTGGAACAGGGCCGTGTCATTCTCCAGGTTGGACGCGTAGTTGTCCGTGAGGTGGAGGCTGATCGGCCGCGCCTGGGCGCCGGAGTGCGCGTTCACGAGTTCATCGTACGGGATCTGGATCCCGGCGCGGCGGTACACGTTGTGGTACGGGTTGACGCCGGTGTCGATGACGGCGACGACGACGCGGGATTCGCCCACGTAGTCGAGTTGACGCACGCGGAAGCTGAGGCCCGCGCTCGCCGTGTTCCCGAGGGAGTCCGTGACCGTTGCAACCGCCGAGTAGAATTCGGGCTGCGCGAACGTGCGGGTGACCGACACGCCGGACGCCGTCGCGGCGTCGCTGAAGGTCCACGTGGTCGTGAATGGTCCGACACCGCCGGAAATTCCGGCGTTGAAGGCCAGGGCGGAATCCTCGTAGTACGGGGCCGGAGACGTGATGGACGCGATGACGTCCACGGGGAGCGCGGGCGTGATGGGCAGGTTCACGCGGCTCGCGTGATCCCCCTCATAACCGTAGAACCACGCGGTCGTCGCGAGTTTCGCACGCAGTTCGATGCGCACGGATTCCGCGGAGAGGCGGTCGATGGCTGCCGGGAACGAGTAGTTGTACGGAATCCAGTCGACGTCCCCGATGAGTTCATGCTGGACGACCTGTCGACCCACGAGTTCGTTGCCGTTCGCGAACACGCTGAGTTCGAGGGCGACGATGCCTGCAGTCGGCTGCATCAAGGTGCCGACGGTCGGGAGGCTCATGGCCCCACTCACGTACACGGTGGCCGTGATGTCGCGGCCGGCGTCGAGGACCACGCCTGGCGTGCCGGCTTCCACCGGGTACGCGTCAGCGACGGGGAGCGCTGCCGTTCCGGTGTTGTGGTTCACGGTTGCGGCCACGCCGCCGAGGAGGTTGTAGCCGCGGCCGTCGTTGTCGCCGGTGACGTTGCGTTCGGACGAGAATTCGGTGAATGCGGTACCCTGGTTCGCGAGGAACAGGGTCTGCGTAACACTCGTCGCCGCGGTCAGCGTGGCCACCGCGGTGTTGCCGGAGTCATCCGTTGCGGTGACGCGAAGATGGTAGGTGGTCGCGGGTACGAGGCCGGTGATGAAGGCGCGGTTCGCGGTCCCCCGAGGCGCGGACACGGTGGCGCCGTAGGCGGCGGTCGTGCCGTATTCGACCACGGCGGTGGTGTTCTCGTCCGTCGACCAGTCGACCGTCAGCACGCTCGCGCTGGGTTCCGCGAGGAGCCCGGAGATCGTTGGGGGCGTCGTGTCCGGGCCGGACGTGGTGACGCGAAGAACCTTGGACGCTGCGCCTTCGTTGCCTGCCGGGTCCACGGCGACGACGTGATAGGCGTATTCGGTGAGAGGTGTAAGGCCCGAGTCGGATCCCTCGTTGGTTCGGGTGCTGAAGGCGTAGGCGCCGTCCCGGTACACGTCGTACCGGTGCACCGCGATATTGTCGGTGGAAGCGTCCCACGTGAGGGTCACGCCGACCGGGGTGACGGCGGCCGCCCTCAGGCGGATCACCTTCGAGGGAGGTTCCGAATCCGCAGGTACCGCACCGAGGAACAGGCTCGACGGGTACGTCGTGGAGTCGTAGAGGATGACGTTTCCGTCGTCGGCGCCGAGGGCCGACGGGCCGATCTGGAGGGTGAAGTCGGACCCGACGATGTCGATGGGGCCGATGACTGCCGTGTACATGATCGGGGAGTCCGTGCCGGACGCCGGATAGTTGCGGACGGTGCCGGGGTCGAAATCCCCCACGAGGACGGAGTCGCTGAAGAGCTTGACTTCCCACGAGTGGCCGAGCACGGGGCCGAAGCCGGCGCTGATCGCCCACCATGTGGCAACGGCGTACACGCCGGAGAAGGCGTACCCGCCTGCGGGTTGCCACCGCCAGTTGGCGTCATAGTAGGTGTTCGGGTTTGTCCCGGCGAGCGGGCCGCTCGCATGGGACACCCACGGCGTTTCGGACGTGGGCGGAGTCTCATCCAGCCAGCCGGAAGCGAACGCGGTTCCGGAGCGGGCCGTTGCCTGCCCGTGAAGGTACAGGGTGATCGACTCGGCCGCGCTTCCATCGGCGTGGCCGGCCAGGATCTGGGCGGGGCCCACCATCATGGTCAATGCAAGGAGAAACCCGAGAACTCGGGTGCGCGCAGGTCGTGGACTGGGGTGGATCATGATGGAAGCCTCCGGTAGCCTACCACGTCGAGGACCCGCAGAGGAACTATAATAGTTCTCTAGCACTCAGAGGGGCAATCGGGAAGAGGGTCGCAACCCGAGCATTGCCGCCCAGCCGTCAGACGACTGCCCGTGAACCCCATCCGACCCGGTTCGTGATCCGCCTTTGTGGTTGACCCAGCGCCCCGTTCCGCGGAACGCGGCCCGATGGCGACCCTTCGCCGCGACCCGGGATGACCGCGGCGGAGCGCCGCCGGCTTGCCGGGCCGTGGCCGGCCCCGGCATGGCCATTCCGCCCGATACGGAAGCACAACAAGGTTTTTACCCACCGTTTCAGAGTCGGCGCCTGATGCGCAGCCCCTCGCTCGCCCTCCTGGTTGCCGCCCTTTCCCTGACGATGCCGTTCGCGGGATGCTTCTCCTCCGCCCCGGACCCGGCTCCCGCCATGGCACCGGCGACCACGAATGAGACCGACATGGACATCGGCGCGAATGCGACCGGTGGACTCGGGGCTGCCGAAACAAACATCACGACCGGGTCCACCCACGCCCACGACTACTGGGAAGGGCGCCAGAAAGTGGTCGTCTTCGACGAGGTCGTGGCGAACGACTTCTACCCCATCATCCCGGAGCAGGACGTGAACAACGGCGTGTTCATGAAACGCATCCGCCTGCCCGACGGGCAACTCATCTTCGAAGGCGCAGGCCGCATGGAGGTCATGGTCTCCCAGCCCTCGGAAGGCATCCAGGGCATGCGGATGAAGTACAGGGCGCCGAACATGGAGGACCAATCCGAGTTCGTGTCCATGGAATTCGACGTCCCCGTCGAGGTGGAGCTGACACCCAGGATGACCGACATGCCCCACGCGTACACGAGCCTGTGGCGCTGGTACTTCTACTCGGACGGCACGGCCGAGCCCATGTCGGGCACGTTCAAGATCACGATCACGGTGTACAAGGCCCGCAACGTGGAGATGTGGCCAGCGCACCCGGACTTCTACAAGGACAAGGATTACCGCGTCATCATGGAGGAGAAGCAGGGCCGCACGGACTACTTCGGATTCGGTGAACTGTTCTTCTCCACACGGGACAACGGCGGCGCCATCAACCCCGAGTTCCTCATCAGCATGGGCACGGCGTTCGTGGACGTCCACTACAACGTCACCGGCTACACGGCACCCGGGGAACCCTCCGGTTACTTCCTCGAATACATGAACGCGACCCAGGATGATTTCCTGCGGAACGCGGAACGCATCTCGAATGAAGGGAACCACTATCATTACCGGATCCCGGTCCACGAGTACGCGCATGATTCGCCGTACGCGCCCGGCAGCCGCTGGCAGTTCCGGGTCCTTGCGACGTTCGGCAATGCCGGCCTGTGCCCGGGCTGTTTCCCGTATCAGGTGGAGTACACCATGAGCATGATCGCGTATCCCTTCGAGGACAAGGCGGACGCGGCGGACGCGATGAATGAAACGCCCCGCTGAGGGCCTGCTTCAACGGTTCGCCGTCACTCGGGACGGGCCCAGTCCCGGGCGCGCTCCACCGCACGCGCCCACGTCCGGCGTTCCTCGGCCCGGTCCGCGGCCCCCATCCCGGGCTCCACGCGGGC
>JBFILE010000367.1:0-4046 GCA_041599855.1 Thermoplasmatota archaeon | reverse complement strand
GTGCGGCGTGGGAACGTACCTGGTCCGGCGTGGGGTGGAACGCACCCAGCCCAACATGAGCGGGGGGTGCGCGAGGGGGGCAGCAGCCCCCCTCGCCCGGCGGCGTGACCCTACGGCCGAAGCGGGCTCTGCCCGCGTAGGCCGGGCCACAAAGTCGCGTCGGCGGAAGGAATCATTTCAGCCGAGCGCCAGCGAGGCTGAAATGCGCGAGGAGGGCCTCGATCTGGATGCGTTCGTTTGCGCCTTCCACGAGGCGGAAATCGGCTTCCCCGACACGGTCCACGAGGCGGATCTTGAGTTCGTCCGGGACACCGAGGTCGAAGACGGCGCGATGGATCTGGCGGATGATGTCCTCGCCGCTGAGGCCGTACGTGATGAGGAGTTCGTCGAGGGCGTCGCGCGCCTTCATGAAGTTCCCCGTGAGCGCGGTCTCCAGCATGCTCCGGACGTCCTCGGGGCGCGCGGTCGCCGTTGTCTGGAAGACCGCGTCCTCGTCGACGCGGCCGGCCATGCTTCCTGCGACCTGCAGGGTGTTGACGGCTTTCCTCATGTCGCCGGCTGCCACGTACAGGAGGGCGTCGAGGCCTTCCGGCGTGACCTCGACGGATTCCTTGGATGCGACGCGGCGGATGAGCTTCTTCACGTCGTCCTTGGTGAGGGGGCGGAAGCGGAAGAGGGCGCAACGGCTCTGGATCGGGTCGATGATCTTCGAGGAATAGTTGCAGCTTAGGATGAAGCGGCACGTGTTCGCGTACTTCTCCATGGTCCGGCGGAGAGCCGCCTGCGCGTCGCCCGTCAAGGCGTCCGCCTCGTCGAGGAAGATGATCTTGAACTTGGTGCCGATGGGGGCGGTGCGCGCGAATTCCTTGATCTTCGTGCGGACCACGTTGATGCCACGCTCATCGGACGCGTTCAGTTCCTGGAAGTTCTGCCTCCAGGAATCCTGCCCGAAGATCTCCCGGGCAAGGGCGATGGCGCTCGTCGTCTTCCCGGTTCCCGGGGGTCCGGCGAACATGAGGTGCGGGAGGCTCCCGGTCTTCACGTACGACTTCAGTCGGTTCACGATGTCCGTGTGCCCGACCACATCCTCCAGCGTCTGGGGCCGGTATTTCTCGACCCAGATCTCGCCGGCTGGCACGGGTGGAGTCACATCGCCCTCGGCCTGCATGCGGCGCCGAACGCGCCTGCGGTATAATTGGGTTCCTTCGGGTCAAGGTGGCGCAGCGGGCGTGGCGGGGCAGCCGGGGAAACGATACTCGGGGGCCCGGAGCCCGGCCGCTCGGCGGCCGCGCCTTTTTCCGGAGCCGTCGGGTTCCGATGCCATGGTCCCGAAGCCTCTTCAGCAGGAGATTGCGGTCCGATATCTGGAGAAGGATCGCGTGTCCGGTCACCGGTTCCTTGCGACAGTCCTCATCGAGGAATGCGGTGAACTCGCGGAAGCGGCCCGCAAGGATGACATGGCTGAATTGGGGGCAGAAGCGGCGGATGTGGCGTTCATGGCCCTGTCCCTCGCCAACCTCGCCGGGGTGGATGTGGAGGCCGCGATCCGCGCCAAGTTCCTGGATCGCTCATTCGAGGATGCGACCCGCACATGGACGGATACGCCGTGGAAGGGGGGTCGCGACGAGTAGGTCCTCAGAAGCTGGCGGACGTGGCTCACGATCGCCGGCAAAACCTGATCGCCATCCCCGTTTCGGACCGCCCCCAAGGCGGAGGAGGATTACTTTCACCGACCCCCCGGGCTCCCGGTCATCCGTGATGCCTGCTTCCTTCGATCTGGTCATACAACATGATGGTCGGATCCCTTCACGCACTGAGTGGCGCCTGCCCGATCTGTGGGTCGAACGTCCAGCGTACCCACGGACTCGCGGCAAACGGTGCCGGCGCACGTGTCCTCCACGAAGTGTACGCGTGCCGCAGCTGCGGAGTCACCAAGTACTGGTGAGCCCCGCCACCCCATCACTCCCCCATATCCCTCTGAACAGAATCCGGAGTCGTCGCCCGCGGGCCCGGTGCATCCAACCCCACTCGTGAGCACCATCCCAATCCCAGCCGATCCCTCGGCGCTCTTTTGCGGGCCGAGGCGACGACTCCCACTCCCCATCCCCGGCGAGGCGCCCGGTGCGTCGCCGCAATCCGACAAGTGTTTTACCGGCATCCCCACTCGCAACCGCGTGAAGGATCTCGACCGGGTTGCGGAGGCTGTGGAAGCCGCCCTCGCAGCCAAGGACTCCGCCCGTGAGGACGCCTTGAAAACCTCGCGCGACATCGTGCGCCTTTCCGGAGCCGTCATCCGCGCCGTCCACCGCGGCGAAGATCCGGCGCACGCCCTGTCCGAAGCGACGCAGGCGGCCGAAGCGCTCCGCGACCGCATGGCGGACCACCCCGACATCTACCACACCGGGGCTGTGACCAACGGCCTCATGGAACTCGCCGAAGCTCACCTCGTCGTGGCCGCCCACCAGGGCGCGGCCCTACCCGGCCACGACACTCTCCCGGTGACGCCCCAGGCGTACGTGCTCGGACTCGGCGACCTCGTGGGTGAATTGCGGCGCATGGCCCTTGACGACCTGGCCCAGGGCCGGGTCGAAGCCGCGAAGGGACGGCTCGACGAGATGGAGGACGTGTTCACGGCGCTCCTCCGCTTCGACTTCCCGAGCGCCCTTGTGGAAACCCGCCGCAAGCAGGACATCGCACGCGGGCTCCTCGAACGCACCCGCGGAGAAATCGCCGTCGCCACGAGGGGACGGAAACTGGAGGACAAGATGACCGAATTGAAGAGCATGCTCGACGAACTGGAATCCAAGGACCGCAAGAACGCCCCCGCATCCAAGGGCGAGCCCCGTCGCACCGGCATCGACCTCGACGTGGACAGCGTGTATTGAGGCCCCTTCCGACGGATCATCCTGGATCAAGAAATGGATGGACGGACGCCGAACCGGGTGGGTCCGGTTCGGCGGCACGAAAACCATGCAGCCCCGAGGGGCGTCCGTCCTCTTTCACGCGGGCGCATGCCAGGTGATCACCCCCGCAATCACCCCCTGCCTGCGGACATCCGCAATCAGGCGACCTGGCAGGCACCGCGTGGGAAGCGCAGGTGGCGCCAACCCCCATGTTCTCACGAGACCCTATTATCATGAACGGATCAGGGTTTTGACAAACTCCCTGACGTCCATGGATTGTACCAGTCCCGGCCTCCGGGTTACTTCAGGCCCAGGGAGCGGGCGATGACGACGCGCTGGATCTCGCTGGTGCCCTCGTAGATGGTCGTGACCTTCGCGTCCCGCATGTAGCGTTCGACCGGATAGTCCGTGGTGTAACCGTTCCCGCCGAGGATCTGGACCGCCTCGATGGCGTTCTTCACGGCAAGTTCCGTTGCGAACGCCTTCGCCATGGCAGCCTCCGCCGTGAACGGCGTACCTTGGTCCTTCATCCATGCTGCGCGGTGGATGAGGAGGCGTGCCGCATCCACGCCCATCGCCATGTCCGCGAGCTTGAACTGGATCGCCTGGAACGCCCCGATCTTCTTCCCGAACTGCTCGCGCTCCTTCGCGTATGCGAGGGCTTCCTCGTACGCGCCGCGGGCGATGCCGAGGCCCTGTGCGCCGATCCCGATGCGGCTTGCATCGAGCGCCTTCATCGCGATCTTGAACCCGTCCCCCTCAGCGCCGAGAAGGGCGCTCGCGGGAACCCGGCAGTCCTCGAGGCGGATCTCGCTCGTGACGCTGCCGCGGATCCCCATCTTGTGCTCGACGCTGCCGAGGACGAACCCTTCCGGGAAGGGGGCTTCCACGACGAAGGCGGACAGGCCGCGGTTGCCGGCCGCCGGGTCCGTCCGCGCCATCACGATGACGTGGCCGGCTTCGTGGCCGTTCGTGCACCACGTCTTCGTGCCGTTCAGGACGTACTCGTCGCCGTCCCTCACGGCCGTCGTGGCAAGACCTCCGGGGTCGCTGCCGGCACCGGGCTCGCTGAGGGCGAACGCGCCGACGCGCTCGCCGCTTGCAAGGAGCGGGAGCAGGCGCTTCTTCTGGTCCTCGGTCCCG
>JBFILE010000366.1:0-4057 GCA_041599855.1 Thermoplasmatota archaeon | reverse complement strand
GGGTGGCGGGGTGGGGTGCAGGTCGCGCCGGAGGCGCGCCCGGGGTGGGCTGGTGGGGGCCCCAACTGTCTCACCCACCCCTCGCAGCCCGCGTGATCCCGTTAAGTTGGCACCCCCGGGGGGGGGGAGGAAGGGTTCGCGGTCCGTTCATGCCGCATCGCGACGCCGGAATACGGCCATCGCAATGCCGACGCCGAGGGCACACCACGCAAGGAGGACGAATACGTACCATGCCGGGCCGGCGTAGAACGGCAGGGATGCCAGTTCGCCGGTCTCCACCATGCGCACGACCGCGGCGTGCCACGCATCCCCGAGGGGAAGACCGCTCAACTCGCTCTTCGGGCCCAGCATCTCACTCGTCCAGTTGAACCACGCCGTGAACGGGCTTGCGAGATAGAGGAGGATGTTGCCCGCAGGAGGAAGGGTTCCGGCATCCTTCAGCTGGCGGAGGTAGAACGCGCTCTGCCAGACGATTCCGAGAAGCACATACAGGCCGAACCCGGCACCGAGTGCGGCCGCGCCCCGGTCGATGAGGGCACTCGTTGCGAGGGCGATGCTCATGAACGCGAGGGAAACCAGGTACGTGGCGACGACGAAGCCGACGACGACGCCGGCATCACCGAGTTCGCCACCGATCGCATAGGCCACGGAACCGACGATCAGGGCGCTCGCTGCGATGATGGCCGCAAGGCTCGTGGCGGCGCCTGCGAACTTGCCGAGGACGATGCCTTCCCGGGTGACGGGTTTTGCCGCGAGGAAGTGGATGGTGCCCATGTGCCGCTCCTCGTTCAGGAGGGAGTATCCCAAGAGGAGGCCCGCAAGGGGGGCCGTGAAGACATCGAGGGAGTGGGCATAGTTCCACGCACTGGCCACGCTTGGCGCGATGCCGGCGACGCCGCCGTCAAGGACGGCTTCGAGGCCGAGGCCGAAGGTGATGAGGAAGATGCCGAAGAGCACGAGGCCCTGCATGCCCTGGAGGGTGACGACGATCTCCTTCCTCGCCACCGTCGAGACGTTGACGAGGAACGGCGGCAGGTTCCGCCGATTCACCCGGGTCGCTTCCGCGCCGAGGCCGCGCGCGTCCACGAGGAACCTCTGGAACATGTCGCGGAAGTCGGCGAGATGGCTTCCGAGGGCCTCCCAATCCCGGTTCACGATGTGGCCATCGAGGTGATCGATCTTGTGCCGGAGGCGCGTCTTGCGCTCCAGGATGAGGCTGCCTTCCGGGAGTTTCCGGCCTTCAAGGGCGTCCTCGAGGACCCGGCGCAGGTCCCGGGTGTAGGTGACGAGGGCCGGCGGTGATCCGTTGCCGTCGCGGACTGCGCCGTCGAGGGCGTCGAATGCCTCGTCGGCTGCGGATGCCGCCAACGGTGGCCGCGTCGGGGGATCGACGGGCGACGCTGGCGACGCGGGCGAAGAAGGGGACCGGGCGGTCGTCAAACCCGCCGCACCCCCGCAATGCGGATGAACGCATCCTCCAGGGTCTCGCGTTCCGGTGTGAACCCTGCAAGCGGAGCCCCGGATTCCACAAGATGCCGGAGGATCGCGTCGTGTTCGGCGCCCGCTTCCAGCATGAGGCGGAAGGACCGGTCGCGGCCGCCCGCGAGCGATTCCGCAAAGGACACGCCCGGCGCCCCTCTTGCGCGTTCGGCGAACGCTGCGTCCGGCGATGCAAGGGTCACGAGGACCCGGGGCGTTTCGCCGGCCACGAGGTCCTCGACGCGGGCGTCCGCGAGGACCTTGCCGCCCTTCACGATGACGACGCGGTCGCACAGGGTCTCGACCGCGTGGAGTTCGTGGCTGGACAGGAACACGGTCTTCTCTTCCCCGAGCCTCCGGATGGCATCCCGCATCTCGATGACCCCCACGGGGTCAAGTCCGGTCAACGGCTCATCGAGGACGATGACGTCGGGGTCGTGGATGAGGGCCGCGGCGAGGGCGGCGCGCTGCCGCATGCCCTTGGAGTAGGTCTTGAGCTTGCGGCTTGCGGCATGATCGATCTTGAGGACGCTGAGGAGTTCCTCGACGCGGCGCGTGAGTGCGCTGTCCGTGAAGTCGTAGAACCGGCCGCTGTACCGGAGGAATTGGCGACCCGTCATGTCGCCGTAGACGCCCACGACCTCGGGGAGGTATCCGAGGCTCCGGCGGGCGGCGATGGGTTCCTTCGCCACGTTGTGGCCGTTGATCCACGCTTCGCCCTCACTCGGGTGGACGAGGCCCACGAGCATCTTGATCGTCGTGCTTTTCCCGGCGCCGTTGGGACCGAGGAATCCGAGGATCTCCCCGCGCGCGACGTTGAGGTCGAGGCTCTCCACGGCACGGAATTTCCCGTAGGATTTGCCGAGCCCCCGGGTTTCGATCGGGTGATGCATGATCCTGGACCTCCTACACCTTCATGAATTTCCGGGCCGCGAAGATCGCCCCTGCGGCGAGGCCGACCACGGCGACGGGTGCGACGATGCGGGGCAGCCACGACCGCGACACCGCCTGCGCCGCGTCCACCGAGGAGGCAAGGCCCATGGCGGGCACGGGCTCGCCGCTCCGGTCCACGAGTTCGTTGACGTGGATCACGAGCGGGATCGTGCCGTTGCCGGAGGTACCCGGCTGGAGGGTCACGTGGCCGAGGACGACCGGCCCCGACCCGGTCCCGACGCCGACGAGGGACTGGGCGTCGAATGCGCCGATGCGGGCCTCGTTCCGCTCAAGGTCCACCTGGCCCTCGCCTTCGCCGGCGGCGACGGTGGCACTGACGAAGCGAGCCGCGAACGAGGCCCCCGCGGGCGGCGTCGTCACGCGGATGTCGTAGGCGCCGAATCCTCCGGAAGGCCCTTGGCTGAGGATGATGGCGACCCGGATGCGGCCGCCGCCCGCATCCTGCGGGGTGCCGGTGGTCACGTGGGTCCGGGCCACGGCCCATTCCTTCGCGGCTGGCAGCACCTGCCCGGTGGCGGTGCCGTGGGCGGCGCGGGCCAGATCCCGGACGTCGGATGCGTTCCCGTCCCGGCGCGCCTCCTGCAGCATGCCATGGTATTGGACGAGAAGGTCCGCCGCGTCCGGAGCGAGTTCACGGATGGGGTGGGCGAGGCGGTCGAACCGGGCCTCCGCGAGCTGGAAGGCGGGGCCGGACGCGGGCTCGTTGGCAAGGGCGCCGAGGGCGTCCACGTAGGCCTCGAAGTCGGCGAGTGCCGGGAGGTCGGCGGGTTCCGCACCCGCGAGCGGCGCGGCCAGGCCGCCGACAAGGGCCATGATGGCGGTGGCACGGAGGGGCGCGCGGATGCCGGCCGTGCTCGTCGCCACCATGGGGGGTCCGTCGCGGGAAAGCCGCTCCCCCTCATAACGGTGAGGGATGGCGCTTCGGCGAGAAGTGGTCCGCCGCACCCCTCGCGGGGTTTCGTGGGGTTCATCACGCATGGAGGGGGACGCCGGCGGCCCGGAAGGCTGCGTGGAGGCTCCGGAAGAGCCGCGTGAAATACGCGGGGTCCCGGACCGCTTCCTCGAAGCGGGCGTACGCCGGGTCCGAAGCGGCATCAGGGGGGAGGTCCGCCAAGCGCTTTCGGAGGGCGGGGAGCACGCCCTCGAGGTACCGCCAGGGCCACGCGTGGACCTCCCGCACCCCTGCCTCCCGGAAGGCTTCCGCGATGTAGGCGGGCGTGATGTCACCGGTTAGCGGATAGCAGGGGGCCATGTTCACGGTGGGCGCGAGGCCGGCATCGGCAAGACCGCGAAGCGCCCGGAGGCGACCGTCCACCGTGGGCGCCCCCGGTTCGAGGAGGCGCCGCGCGGCATCGTCGAGGGTGGGCACGCTCATGCCGACCTCGCAGTCCGTGAACCGGTGGAAGAGGTCCACGTCCCGCCGAACGAGGGGATTGCGGGTGAGCACACGGAGGGGCCAGTCCGCGCGGACGAGGACTTCGAGGCAGCGGCGCGTGATGCGGTGCTCGCCCTCGGCCGGCTGGTACGGGTCGGTGGCACTCGACAGGAACACCTCGCGCCGCTCCTTCCGCTTGAGTTCGCGGGCAAGGAGATTCGGCAGGTTCCGTTTCACGATCGTGTAGGT
>JBFILE010000365.1:0-4070 GCA_041599855.1 Thermoplasmatota archaeon | reverse complement strand
TACGTGGCCGTTGCCCCCACCGATGGGACCCACGCCGTCGTGGCCGCCCCCACACGGGATGAGGAAAGCCGTCTGGGGATGCGCATCGCCACCACCTTCGACGCCGGCGCGACGTGGACGAGGTCGTGGCTGCCCTTCCCGGCGGCTCCCGCAGGCGAGTCCTATCTCGCCGCGAGCGACCCGGGCGTGGTTTTCCTTGGCGATGGAACGGTGCTCGCGTCCGCCATCGTCTTCCGCGGCCCTGCCCTGAAGAGTCCGAGCCCCATCGACATCGCGGTGTGGCGCTCCGAGGATGGTGGCCGCACCTTCGACGAGGGTCGCGTGGTCCATGCGACCCGGACCTCAACAGATCCCATCCGCTACGTCGAGGAGACCACCCAGGATTCTTTCGACGACAAGCAATTCATCACGGTGGACCGCGCGACGGACCGCGTCCATCTCGCGTGGACCCGGATCGACCGCGCCACGAACCGCGCCCAGACGTTCCACGCCTGGAGTGACGACGGGGGGAGTCAGTGGTCGACGCCCCGCATCATCCTGCGCGACTTCTACTACGGAGTCGTCATGGCCGCCCTCGACGAAACCGTCCTCATGGCCATGAAGAACGGGTTCGAAGGCACGTACGTGATGATCCGGTCCACGGATGGCGGCGCAACGTGGTCCACGCCCGTCGCCATTGCGCCGTTCCCGCGGGCCCGCGAGAACTACCAGCAACCGGCCCTCGGGATGTGGCGTTCCGGTGACGCCCTGCATGCCGTCGTTGCCACCGTGAACGGGAACATGAGCGAAGACCTGGACGTGCGCCGTAGCGAGGACGCCGGCCGCACATGGTCGGATCCGATCCAGGTCGCGCCCGGGGCGCACGCCACGAAGAAGCGCCTCCCGCACGTCGCCGTGGACCCTGGAACGGATCATGCCGTCCTGACGTTCTACGATGGGGCCCGCGGACCCGACGATGGATCCGGCCTCGATGTCCTCGCGCTGGGGTTGCGGGACGGGCACCCCTTCGGCGCGCCGACGCGGTTGACCCCGGACCCCGTGGTCCTCGGGCCCAGGATGTGGGATTACATGGGTGTCGGGTTCGGCGGCGGGGCAGCCTTCGCCGCCTGGGAGCACCAGGATGGCGACTCCGGGCACATCCTCGGCGCGCCGTTGCGATGGGTGGCGCCCTCGTAGCGTCGATGATGGACGCTGCCCCGTGGAAGCGCCTCGCGGACGCGCCTGATCGGAGGCCTCCGCCGGTGGCATCCCGGTTTCCCCCGGCCGCCGTTCTCCGTACCCATCGCCTTCACGACTGTCTAGCCGGAGCGTGTCACGTCTCGCTTTTAACCAAGTAGCTTCTCCGGTGGCTCGTGGCCCTCGGTCTCGTCGATCTCACGTACGCGCTCCTCACCGGCTTGAGCGTCCTCGGGGTCACCCTCCTCGGCGACCGGTTGGGGGGGCGCGTCGGCGGCCTCCTTGCGACGGCGCCGATCACCACATCGGCCGCCCACGTCGTCATCGCCACGTCCGTGGCTCCCACCCTCGCCGCCGCCCGCGTGCTCCAGGGTGTGAGCGCACTCCTCGCGTCCACGTTCGCCATCCTGGCGTTCTTCTACACGGTGAAATTCACCCGCGGCAAGGATTCCTTGAGTCGCCTCGGGATCGGCCTTGGCGCCTACCTCCTCGTCTTCTTCCCCCTCACCCTCGTCTTCGCAAGTTCGGGACTCCTCCCGCTGCCCGGGTTCGTCATCCTGTTCGCCATCCACGCGGGCCTCGCCGTCTCCTTCATGCGGGAGCCCGTCCCCATCATGGAGGCCGCGCAGAACCGAAACCGCGCCTTCTGGGAGCTCGTCGCGCGCTTCCTCGCGGGCGCCCTCGTCGTGCTCGCCATCCGGGCGCTCGTCCACGCGGCCCCCGCCCTCGCGGGAGCCCTTGCAGTCGTCCCCGCGGTCTTCGTCGTCAGCCTCACCGTCATGGGCATGCGGCAGAATGCGCCGTTCGCGGCGCGCGCGGCCCAAGCCGGCCTCTTCGGCACCACCGCGGTCGCCGTCTTCGTCCTCGTCGTGGCAGGCGGCCTCGCCCTCGGCATTCCCGGCGGCGTGTGGACGAGTCTGCCGTTCGCGTGGGCCGCGTACGCGGGCGTGCTCATGCTCCTCGGCCGCGTGCACCGCCGCATCCTGGCAGATCCGTTGCCCGCCCGGTGAGGGGCCGCTACGGATACGCGGGCATCGGGGTACGCGGGCACAGGGGAAAGGGGCATGGGAACACGCAGGCGGAGAACCCCGGACTCTCACGTCCATCCCTCGCAGTCCACGACCAGCGACCGAACGCGGCGGCCAGGCGAAGCCGGGAAGTATATAATCCAGGCTATTTTTGGCGACTTCATCCCCATGAGCGCGACGACAACATCCGTGGGCGGCGTCGAGATGAAGGACGTGAAGCTGGAGAAGCCCAAGTTCTCCAAGCTCGACATCGCAATGATCATCCTCGCCGTGGCGAGCCTGATCCTCGCCGCCGTGGACATCTTCTTCATCGACTGGGTGTTCGCCACCTTCCCGGACTGGCAGCGGGTGAACTACTCGGGCGTGGAGACCGTGTGGTACTTCGTCATCGCCGACGTCATCATCGCCCTGATCTTCCTCACGGAATTCTCGTACAGCGCCACGAAGAGCGGTTCGTGGAAAGGGTACACGAAAGGCCACTGGTACGACCTCGTGGGTTCCATCCCCACGACAGCGGTGCCCGGCTTCGCTGCGTTCCGTCTCCTGCGTATCGTCCGTATCGTGGTCGTCGGCTCCCGGTTCATCCGCGCCGCAAACTACACCTTCGGCGATGCCGTGGTCAAGCGCGTCTTCGACAAATACCGCGCCGTCATCGTGCAGGAACTCACCGCACCCATCCTCGTCGCCGGCGTCACCATGGCGCAGGGGACGCTGTCCAAGGGCCGGTATGCCGAGAGCATCGGGGTCGCCCTCGACACGCAGCGCGCCCAGATCCACACACTCGTCCTGGACAACCTGAAACGCAACCCCGTGACCGCGAAGATCATGGGCATGTCCGCGGCGGAGCGGATCCTGCTGGCTCAGGAGAAGGCCATCCTGGACGCTGTGATCCAGACGCTGACCAGTGACGAGACCAACAGCATCCTGCAGGCGTCCCTCCAGACGACCCTGGAGGACTTCAAGATGGAGGTGCAGGGGAAGAAGGTGCCGCGTTCCCTGACGCTGAGCCCGCTTGCGGCGGACTCGCCGTACCTGCAACCGATCACGCCGCAGGCGCGGGAAGCGGTGCGGGGCGGCGGGAATTCCGGGCAGTGACGGTCGGGGTCCGGGTTGGATCGACCAGGATGCCCGCCCAATGGGTGCAGATTTCCGCTGGCCAGCGCAGCGTTGGTCGTGGACCCGCCCGCTACCCCGGTCGATCGGGCCAGTCCGTCAGTTTCACCCACATTTTCAACTTTTGTGGGCGAACATAGATAAACGGGGGCTACCAACATGACGTCCGATGACGGGCGCCACCAGCCTCGATGATCGTGGCCGGATCACGATCGACCGCGAACTGCGGCGACACCTTGGAACGCGGGTCGTCCAAGTGCTCACCCCACATGGCATCCTGCTTCGACCGGTCTCCGACACGATCAAGTCGAGCGGGCGAATGCCTGCGGCGCTCCGCGCATCCGGTGAAGAAGCGGCCTCGCAAGAGGCGGGTCGATGACCGATACGGCCGACCTCAACCTTGTCCTTGGCAGGATTCTTCCCGAGGACTCCCTGCATCGGCGGGCGAAACGCCACCTCGAAGCGGTCGGCCGCCTCGTGATGCCGTTCTCGGTGGGCGTGGAACTCCTATTCGTCGCTCACCGATTCGACTTCACGTGCGTGGAAGCCCTTGGTGCTGCCGAAGCCCACTTCGAGATCGAAGCCGCCAAGATCCTCTACACTGCGGCAGAGGCCCTGGATGCCAAGGAGATTGCGACCGTTTTCGATGCGATTCATCTTGCTGATGCGTTGCATCGCGGCGGGAACCTCCACACGGCCGACAGGAGGCTGATCGCAAGTGTGTATCCGACGGCGGAATTCTAGGATGCTCGT
>JBFILE010000364.1:0-4081 GCA_041599855.1 Thermoplasmatota archaeon | reverse complement strand
GGTCAGGAGGGCGACGGGTGCCATGGCCCGGGAACGCATCGGGGGGCGCATGGTTTCGGGGTCGCCTTCAACCCTTGGGTCGGGCCTTGGCCGGGTCTCGGTCGCGTTCCGGTCCCGGTCGGGTGCGGGTCGGTGTTGTCGACGCGCGTGCGCCTCCGCTCCGATTCCATCGGGTGGGCCCGCGGGGTGGGCGCGGGTGGACCGCGGCGCGACGCCGCAGGGTGGGGCGCGGGTCGCCGGAACCGGCTCCCGGGCGGCGCGGATGGGGGCGGGCCCGGCGCCGCCGCCCGCGATGCCGGGTCCGGGGGAGCAGCATGGCTCGGCACGGGGCACGACGCACCCGTGGCCACGATGACAAGCACGTCCAACGGCCCGCGCCCCCGCCGCCGACCGACGCCCCGCGCGCACCCCCACGGAAACCCCTTTTATACCGCCCCCCGAATGCGGCCGTGGTCACGATGCCCGCGGTGGAACCGGATATCCACGACGCCTTGATGGCGATCCTGAAGCGGAGGGGGTACCTCCAGCCGAGCTACGAGATCTACGGTGGCGTCGCCGGGTTCTTCGATTACGGTCCCCTCGGTGCGGGCCTGAAGACGAATCTCGAGTCCGTGTGGCGCGACCTGTACGTGGTCCGCGAGGGCATGGCGGAGATCCAATGCCCGAACGTGAGCCCGGAACAGGTGTTCAAGGCGAGCGGTCACCTCGACAAGTTCGCCGATACGTTGGTCGAATGCCCGAACTGCCACGCCGGCCACCGCGCGGACCATCTCCTCAAGAGCGAGTACCAGCGCTTCACGACCCTCATGGACGGCGCCTTCGCGAAGGCGAAGGTGGACGCGGACGCGGGCTCCGTTCCCGCGGACGTCGCGAAGTTCTACGAGCGCCACGCGATGAACGCGGACCAGGACCCGGGCCCCGAGAACATCTCGCGGCTCCTCGGACTCGCAGGCGAACCCGAACGCATGGACGGTTCCCACGGCGACATCGAGGTCCAGGCATCGTCCCGATCCATCACGGTCTCCGTCGGCGGGAAGACCCTCGCGGAAGCGCAGGTCCAGTGCCCGGCGTGCAAGACGACCCTCGAAGGCGGCGGCCTGAAGGTGTACCCCTTCAACCTCATGTTCCGGACCTCCATCGGCCCCGGTTCCGGCCGCACCGGGTACATGCGCCCCGAGACCGCGCAGGGCATGTTCATGGACTTCCCGTGGCTGCATCGGTATTTCCGCGAGGAACTCCCCTTCGGCGCGGTCCAGCTCGGTCGCGCGTACCGGAACGAGATCAGTCCGCGCCAATCCCTTCTTCGCCTCCGCGAGTTCAACCAGATGGAGGCGGAGGTGTTCTTCGATCCCCGGGACAAGTCCTGGCCGCGGTATGCGGAACTTGAAGACCGCGAACTCCGCCTCTGGACCCATGACAAGCAGGATGAGGGAAGCGAGGAACTCGTCACCATGACCATGGGCGCCGCGGTGGACGCCGGCATCATCGGGAACGCGGCCCTCGGCTACTTCATCGCAACCACCCACGAGTACCTCACGTCGATCGGGATCGCGGATGCGAAGCTCCGGTTCCGCCAGCACCTGAAGACGGAGAAGGCGCACTACTCCTCGGACACTTGGGACGCGGAATTCCTGAGCCCCCGCTTCGGATGGGTGGAGATCGTGGGCATCGCGGACCGCACCGATTACGATCTGAACGCGCACATGCGCGTGTCGGGTACGGACATGCGCGTGAACCGTAAGTTTGCGGAAGCGCAGGAGGTCGATGTGGAACTCTTCGAGCCCGACTTCGCGAAGCTTGGGCCCCTCTTCCGCGGGAAGGCGCGGGATGTGGGGGAAGCCGTGAAGGCCCTCGACCCCGCGACCACGCCCCACGCGGACGGCATCACCGTGACCGTGGACGGCGAGGAGGTCACCCTCGGCCCGGAACTCTTCAGTGTGCGCCGCGAGCGCAAGACCGTCCACGAGGGCGACCCGTACGTGCCCCATGTGGTCGAGCCGTCGTATGGTGTGGACCGCATCCTGTACGCAACCTTGGAAGGCGCGTACGACACCAGCGGCGACTGGGATGTGCTCCGCCTGCGCGCCAAGGTTGCGCCCGTGAAGGCCGGCGTATTCCCCTTGATGACGAGGGACGGCCTCGGGGAGAAGGCCAAGGCCATCGAGCGCAGCCTCCGGCAGGGCGGCCTTGTCGCATTCTACGATGCGGGCGGGTCGATCGGGCGGCGGTACGCCCGGGCCGACGAGGTCGGCATCCCGTTCTGCATCACCGTGGACTACGACACCTTGGAAGCGGACACGGTCACGATCCGGGAGCGTGATTCCCAGGCCCAGCGGCGGGTCGCCGTCGCGGACCTGCCGTCGATCCTTGCGGACCTTGTCGCGGAGCGCAAGGGAATCGCGGACTTCGGGGTCGCGGTCGAGGCGCCCGTCGAGGAGTGATCGGGGGACGGGGGCGCAGGGCCGTCGAATCGTCCCTGCACCCGCCTGCCGCCAACCCGGCCGATACCACTCAGGAGGTCCGGGCTGGCCGGGCCCGGACGTTGAGGACCCCGCACGTCGCGCAATGCCGACGCGCCGTGCAGGGCCGCCGAACGGATCCCTGCCGATGCGCCCGACCCCCCGGCGCACCCCTGAGGCGAAGCGGGGCCCGGCATCGCATCCGCAGGGTGACGCATCAGCCCCGATCGGGCGAATGTTGATGCGTACGCCCGCGCACGTCCCCCCGGAGGCTCCACGTTGCGCGCAGTTGCCACCCTCATCCTGTTGGCCGTGCTCATGCCGGCCGCAGGCGCGAGTCATTGGACCGTGCACTATTCCGGCATCGACGATTCCGCGGGCCAGACCCGCGAGGATGATGCCCAGGTCTTCCGCGCCGCGGGGAACGCCCTCGACGGCCGCGCCAACCGGGTGACGCTCCCGGGCGCCACTCCCGGAGACGGCGGACTCTTCCTTGACGCGCGCATCACGAACCATCTCGGGGAAGGCACCTACGCGCCCGGCCCCGCCTTCGACGCGAACGCCTTCGCGGGCGACGTGACGGGACGCGACGATACCCTTCTCCCGGGCACCCTGATGACGACTGCGTGGTACGGGTGGTGGAACGATCTCAACGGGGACGGCGTCATCCGCGACGTGGGCGACGGGGCGTGCGACGGTCACGCGTGCGGCAACGACGAATTCCTGTGGCGGGGCGCCGCAACCGGCGAGGCGCTGGAAGTCGTCCTCTTCCGCACGACTCCGGGGAATGCAAGCGCCATCGAACCGGCAGCGCGCCTCGAGGACCGCACCAAGCCCCAGCCCCGGTCCCCCGGCCCGGCGGATGGCGGCGGCCCCATCGGCGCATCGGACGGGACCGCCGGCTACGGCGAGCAGGTCTGGGTCGGCGCTCATCGCCTCGCGGGCTTCGGGAACCTGCTCGAATCCCAACAGGTGATTGTTCTCGCCGGTGCGGCGCGGGCCACCGGTTCCGCAACCGGATACGACCTCGACGCGCCCGGCGTGTTGTGGGACGTGGACCGCTACGAGAGTGTGAGTCCGGAAGTCGAGGGCCTGTGGGCCGCCACGTGGGACACGCTCGACGAACCCCTCCCGCCGGGATTCAACCCGCTGCTGCCCGTCGTCATCCTCGTCGGTCAACTGCAGGATGCGGCGGACCAGATCGCAGGGGACGCACCGGCGGCGCTCACGGCGGCCGTACAGGACCTGTACCGCGCCCCCGACGCGTACCTTTCCCCGCCGTCGGGGAAGGAACCAACGACTGAGATGGATGACTTCGGCGGCCGCGCACGCTTCGGCGGCATCGGCGATTCCCAGGGCTCCTTCAACTCGTACGAAGCCTACGCGGAGACGTGGCACTACTACCTGGACGCCGTTTCCGAGGAGCGAACGTGCGCCGGCCTCTACGCGGAAGTCCCGGCCACAAGCATCACACAGGAGGGCCCGGGATCGTGCGCGAACGTCCCCCGCGGCGCGCAGCCGCTCAACGGCATCCTCGCGGACGGCGCGCGAACGAGCGGTGCGCGGTTCACGGTCCTCGCCCACAGCTTCCTCTGGTGGGACAAGAACGCGGACACGCACGT
>JBFILE010000363.1:0-4088 GCA_041599855.1 Thermoplasmatota archaeon | reverse complement strand
TCCCGCATGAGGAGCCCATGCTCCGGGTTCCACAATTCCTCCCGGATGCGCGCGTCCTGGCTCCGCCACTCGTCGTGCTCGGGCCGCGGTTCCGGCGACGTGGACGCAAGGAGACGCGCCTTCGCCCGCGCAAGGGCCTCATCATCGACCAGGCCGAAGCCTTGGACGAGGTGCGCGTTGTGCGGGTTCGAGGGTTCGCCGCCGACGGCGATCGCAGCCCCGGCGGGTCGGCTCGCGTTCAGGAGATACGGGAGCACGTCGTGGCTGGGGACCGCGAGGCCGGCCTCCCGCGCCGCGAGGAGCAGGTGCGCGAAGTGGCCCATGGCATTCGGGCTCGACGCGCTCGTTCCCGAAGCGCGCCCGTACGCGTCGAGGGAATCCATCACTGGAGCCGGGATGTTGGTGCGGGCGATCACGTCCACGGGAACACAATGCCAGGACGTGGGGTTCCCCGTGGAGGGCTCGGCGGCCCCGATCCGGGTCACCCACGACGGACCGGTCGCGGGGGACGTGTACGTGGTGCACCGGTCGACGCCGGCACCGGCGCCTGTGGCTCCGTTGTTGGATGCAATGAAGAAGGGCTTGCCGTTGGCTGCCGCTTCGAGGCTCGCCCACTCGAATCCGCCACGGCCACCGCCGGCGCCCAGCGCCAACGGCGCATTCGCGGGGTAGCCGATGCTCACCGTGACGGCATCGATCCAGGGTTGCCGGGCGGCCCATCGGACGCCGTCCACGATGTCCCCCACCTCCACCATGACGAGGAGCACGTTGCCGTCTGCTGCGGCCATGTTCGCGCCGAGGGCGAGGCCGGCGCTGGCGGTGCCGTGTCCGTTGGCGTCGAGGATGGGGTGGTCATGGGTTTCGAGGAGGGCCCCGGCTTCCCCTGTTGCGCCCACGTTCTTGCCGAAGCTCACGCCGGCGACCACGCGGGTGCCGGGGAACGTGTACACATGGGCGTCGTACGTGTCCGTCGCGCCATCATAGGAGCTGAGCGCGACATCCTCCCAGAGGCCTTCGTCGGCGGCGAGCGCGGCGTTCCAAGTGGGCGCGTCGAGGGCGAGGGGCATGGCGGTGGCGTCCGCGGGGAATCCGGGGATCCAACCGGACGGGTGATCCTGGAGACCGGGGGCACGGAAGAACTCGTGGTAGGGGTTCACGCCGCTGTCCACGACTGCGATGATCACGTGGTCGTCGGCTTCACCGGCAGGAGAGACAGGCGTGAAGGGTTGGGGCGCTGGTGCCGCGTACAGGGGGTGGACGCGCGGCGGGTCCCCGTCCCGGGCGAATGCGAACATATAGCGGGAGGGTTCCCACGACTCGAATACCACGACCCAGTCGCCGGGTACGGGCGCATCGGTTTCGTAGGCGTTGACGGTGGTGTAGAGCGCGCAGTTGTGGTCCACGAGAATGTCCCCGGGTGCGTGGATGCGGGCACACGCCCGATCCCCGGTGTAGTGGAATCGGAGGGATTCGCCGGCTTCCACCCGGAACGTGTACACATCCGACGCATCCCCGGTCCGGCCGGTGAGAAGGCCTTCGTGGACGATGCCGGGCGCCACCGATGCGGCATCGCTCTTGTGACCGGGCGCGTCGCGCCCCGTTCCCGCGTCGTCCTGGATCGATTCGTCGGCCGCGGTGGGCGTGTAGCTGCCGACGGGCTCTGATGGCCTCGGATTCACGGGCTCGTCGTCGAACGCGATGGAGAACCGGTAATGGACGGCGAATGGATGGGTCACGTGGAGGAACCAGAGACCGTCCTCGTCGATGGGCACCTGGATGCGCTTGGCCATCAACTCGTAGAAGGCTGCGGCCTGGTGACGTTCCCCGGGTTCGCCGTGGGGGTCCTTCACTTCGGCGTACACCGCGATGGTGCCAGTGAACGCGACCTCGAGCACGGTGCCTGCGACAGCTTCGATTGCGTAGTGGTCACTGGTGTCGTCGCGTCCGTCGAGAAGCCCCTCGTACACGGTCCCTGGAGCGATGCGCACCCCGTCCTCGGGGAAGTCGGGAGCGTCGCGACCGCTGCCGGCATCGTTGCCGACGGGAATCGCCGCGCCCACCTGGAATACGGATGTCTGCAGGAGAAGTACGCATGCCAATACCCATGTTCGCCGTCCCATGGTGACTTGAGAGTCCGGACGCAGTATCAAACGATTTGATCAAACGCGGATTTGAACGTGCGCGCTGGGTGGTTGCAGATGGACCCGGGTCATGCGTGTGCCATGCATCCGCGCCGGAGGGTCACGTTTTCGACCGCAGTCCGTCCAGCATGCCGGCGCGGGCAATCCTCCCCATGGCGCGGGCCCATCATCCACGAGGCGACTGCCCTTCACCGTGGGGGTGGGTTCGAACGGGCCGGTGATGGGCCCGTTCCCGATGAACGTGAACGTGCCGACCGCACGCCTCAGCCCGCCGGAATCCCCATGCTTCCCGTTCACTCCGCAACGGGCAACCTCGCCCCGTCCTGCTGGACCCAGACGCTGATCGGCGTGGTGCCTGCGTAGTCGACGATCGCGCCGCCCACGAAGTTGAGGAAGTACGCGCGTCCGTCGGGGCCTGCGCCTGCACCCATGACGTGGGCGGAGGAGTGGGGCCCTTCGTCCACGGCGAGGGTGACGTTCGAGAGGACGGGTTCGCCGTTCACGCCGGGGAAGACGTGGGCGACGTACCAGTCGCTCGTGTCCTCGCCGGACCCGAGCTGGGACCACGTGAGGAGGGCGCCGCCGCCGGCCATGTTGCCGTCGAGGTAGATGGAGCGGACGGCGCTTCCCACGGCAAAGGTCGCCGTCTGGAACGTGTTCGCGTCATCGGTGCTGACGGACACGATGAATTGGCCGTCGCCGTCATTCGTGTTGTTGCGGGCGGCCACGTAGAGGGCGCCGTCCCGGTCGAAGGCGGTGCGGCCGCCGTTGGACGTTCCGCCGCCCGTGGTCTGGACGGGGAACACGGTCTTGGTTTCCACGTCGAAGATGTCGGCCTTGTTGCCGACGACCACGGTGAGGGTCTGCGCCTGGCCGTTGCCGACCATCTGGGGGACGGCGAAGAGGCCGTCAGCGCGCATGGAGGGCACGCCGGGGATGCCGCCGCCGGCACTGGCGCACGTGTTCCACGTGGGTCCGGACACGCCACCGACCCCGACGGGCGTTGCGGGGGGCACGTCCATGATGCCGATCTGCATGGGGCCACCACCGGGGTTGTTGACGAGGAGGAGGCTGCCGTCTGCGTAGGCGGCCCACGGGCGGTCGTTGAGGCTCACGGGGTTGCAGTCCGTGGTGCTTGCGACGCGGTCGTACGCTTGCCGGTTGTCGTAGCACTGGGTGGCGCCGTTGTCGCACCAGCCGGTGATGCTGAAGCCGGCGAGGTAGATGTCGACCATCCACGCCTGACCGTTTTCACCGGCGACGATGAAGCCTTCATCACCGGGCGGCGGCTGGGAGCCTTGGCCGGGGGACGGCGTCGCGATGGAACCGGCGAAGGGGAGGGGCTTCCACGTCTTGCCGTCATCGTTGGAATAGTAGGCGGGGGTGCCGGTGGTGGCGGCGCCGATGACGTGGCCGGCCACGTAGATGGTGCCGGTGTCGGAGACTTCCATCGTGGGCTCGTACAGGTCGGCGGCGATTCCGACCGCGGGCGTGACGATGGATTTCGTGAAGGTCATGACGTTCGAGATGGTCACGGGGAGGATGGCCGTGAGGTCGGGCACGGTGACGTCGGTGGAGGCGGGCGTCGGGTCGGCGGGATTCACGCATCCTGCGAGGGTGACGGTGAGGAGGGTCAACGCGGCGAGGACGGCTCGTGCCGGGAGTGTCATGGATGCAGGACCGGCCAGTACGTCGTATAAGCCTTGTTCCCGCTCCGTTGACCAGGTGCGGCGTGGAGTACGGCCCAGTCGGGCTCGGGTACGGCGCCCCATCCGTGTCCGGATGAAATGCTGCGCGGATCACCCTCCGCATCAGTCGTCGACTTGGCCCCGAGCAGGTAAAGGAGCACGTCGGGGTGGCAGCGGGATCCGACGCGGGCAGCGTACAGCAGATCACGGGTCCGTCGCGTGCGAGCTCCCGGATCCGGTCAATGGCGGCTGGGGCGTC
>JBFILE010000362.1:0-4088 GCA_041599855.1 Thermoplasmatota archaeon | reverse complement strand
CTCTCGAACGCACACCAAACTCCTCTTGCAGCTCCCGTTCAAGGCAGGCTTCGGGGGTCTCGCCGGCCTCCATGAAACCGCGCGCCTCGCAGGCGTCATCCGGGGGCCGCGGGACGCCCCCCGACTTCTCGCGCCCGCCATGGTCGCGACCGCGCGGCGCGGGGACCGCCTCGGCCGCGCCCTCGCCGCAACCGGCGCCGCCCACGGCCGCGGGCCGCCGGTGCGGTACGCGCCACCGTGGCCGCGGGCGTCCGGAACCCTTTCGGCGGTCACGGCCGTCGCGCTCCTCGCGTACGCAGCCGTCATCCTCGGGGGACCCGGATGAGCGACCGGGATGCCGTGATCCGCACCCGCGAGGTCGGCCTCATCGCCGCATTCGCGGCCCTCGCAGCCCTCACGCGCGTCGCGTTCCTGTTCTTCCCGAACGGGAGCCCGATCTACTTCGTGGTCTTCATCGCGGGCGCCGCATTCGGCCTGCGCGTCGGTGCCGCAAGCGGGTTCCTCGCCATGGCCCTCACGGACCTTGCCCTCACCGGCGTCCACCCCATCCTCCTTGTGAATGCGGGCGCCATGGCCGCCATCGGCGCTGCGGGATCCCTCGCGGGCCGCGTCATGGACCTCGGCCACCGCGGCCGCGGCAACGCCCTTGTCGTGAGCGGCATCGCGGGATTCCTCGGCCTCGGCCTCACCCTGTTCTTCAGCATCCTGTCGGACGCATTCTCGTGGCTCCTGTTTGACGTGCCGAGCGGCGCGGGTAGCATGACGGTCCTCGGGGCCGTGGTCGCAGCCGGCCTCGTCTTCAACATCCCTGCCGCCGCGGCGAGCGCCGCGACCTTCGCCGTCGGAACGTGGCCCACGATGCGCGCCCTCGCGCAGGCGGACCTCCTCGCCGAACCCCTCGCGGTCACGCCAGCCGTCGACGGGTGACGACGGCGACGGCGCATGCGCCGAGGATGCCGATGATCAGGGATGCCGGAGGCGATTCCTTCGGCGCCTCCCCGGCGCCCTTGGATGGCGCGGATGGGGCGCGGTCATCACCGGCACCGCTCCCGTTCCCGCTCGGCCGCGTCGGCGTCGTCGTGAGGTCCGGCACGGTGAAGGCCAACACGGCGGCGTCCCCGGTGGCGCCGGAATCGTCCGCGGCCGTCACGCGGAGTTCATGGGGCCCCGGCGCGAGGGGGTCCACGTTCACGGTCACGGCCCAAGTGGCGCCGCCATCGATCTTGATCGGGTGGCCGTCGAGGGTCGCGCTGATCCGTGTCAGGGTGCCGTCGGGGTCGGTGGCGGTGCCCGTTGCGCGGAAGGACCCGAGGGCCACGTACCCGTCGGGCGGGCTGCGCACGCGGACCACTGGCGCCCGGTTCATGACGAGGACCTGGCTCGTCCACGGATCACTCTCGTCCCCGTCATGGTCGCGGACGTGGGCGGTGACGGTGAAGACACCGGGGCGCGCGTACGCGTGGGATTCCACGGTGCGCTCCGTCCATGTGATCGCGCTTCCGTCGCCCCAGTCGATGCGGTACCCGACGGGGGCGGAATCGCCCGCCCGGCTCGTCGAGAGGTCGAGGGACACCGGGGACCCGCTGAGGACCTCGGTGGTGGAGATGGTGCCGACGGCCGCGGGGCGGACGCGGGCGGCGACCGCGAAGGACACGCGCGGGGATTCGGCGCGGTTCCCGGCGTCATCCATGGCTTCCACCCACCAGTCCACCACGTCGCCACGGGCGAAGGGTCCGATGGTGAAGGTGAGGTTGCCGCCGTGGGGGAACTCGTGGGAGCGGGCCACTTCAGGGGTGCGCCACCGGAGGGTCGTGGACGTCACGTTCCCGTTGTCGGTGACGACGGCGCGGAGGGTCACGTTCTGCCCCGCCTTCGGTCGCTCCGGTTCGTGGATGACCCGCGCGATGACGGGGGCGGGGTCGCGCATCGGTTCGGGCGCGGAGCGGCCGTCGCCGACGATGATGGTGCGTTCCACCGTGGTCCGGCCGCCATCCACGTCCGTGACCTCGGCCGCCACTGCGTAGGTGCCGTTCGCGGTGTATGCGTGGTAGGGCAGGGTGCTGTACGTCAAACCGGCGTCGCCGTAGTTGTACAGGACCTTCGCGATGCCGGCACCGTCCGGGTCGTGGGCGGCCACGGTGAAGGTGAAGGTGTCCCCGATGACCCCCGCGTCCCGGTCCGATTGGAACCGCGTGACCACGGGCGCGAGGTTGCGGATCGTGACGTTCACGTTCGCGCGTGTCTCGCCGCCTTCCGCATCGCGCGCCGTGAAGCGGACATGATACGTTCCGAGCCGCTCGTACCGGTGGTCCACGATGCGGGCGGTGGACGTGTTCCCGTCCCCGAGGTCCCAGTGGACCGTGACCGGCTGGCCTTCAGGGTCCGCAAGGTCCTTGGCAAAAAGGATCACCGGCGCGGAACGGTTCCCGACCACGGCGGGACCCACGTCCACGGTGGGCGGGAGATTGATGATGCGGACTTCCCGGGACGCGGTCGCGGTGGCGCCGATGTTGTCCCGGACCGTGACGGCCACGAGGAACGTGCCGAGGCGCGTGTACTTGTGGCGCATCCGGAAGTCATCCGTCCAGTCGGTGACGGTGCCGTCGCCGAAGTCGTACCGGACGCGCTCGACCACGCCGTCCAGATCCGTGCCTTTCACCTCGACCACGACATCGCGTCCGCGGGCGGTCACGTTCGGCAGGATTTCAAGGGACGCATTCGGCGGTCGGTTGAGCACATCGACCTGCCCATGGACGCGGGCGAGTCCCCGCGCGTCGTCGCGGACGGTGACGGTTACGGGCTGGAGCCCTGTTGACCGGAAGGAATGGGTGACGGTCGCACCGGTGGCCTTGCCCTCGGGGAAACTCCAGGAATACGACGCGGCGCCGCCGGCCTGCTTCGTTTCGGTGAAGGTGACGGGATCCAGCGTCTTGGGGAGGGTCGGCGTCCACGAGACGCCGGCGGGGATGCGCACGTTCACGGGCATGGGGTTCCCGCTGAGTGCGAGGGTGGCTTCGAGGGTCGCAAGGAGTTGGGCGTTGAGTTCGCCGCGGTTCAGCGGGAAGGCGCCGCTCGACAACTGGGACCCGCGCAGGTAGGAGACGGGGGTGGCTCCGGTGGCCGTGCGCCAGCGACCGTCCTCCGGATTCTCCTTGACCGCGTGGAGAGCCATGAGGACCCACGCGGTTGCCCGGACCTTGCTCGATTCGGCGGGGAAGCTGCCGTCGATGTCCTGCTGGTTGTCAAGGTACAGGACGCCGCGTTGGATCGCGATGTCGCCGGGAACGCCGCCACCGGCCATGA
Source organism: Thermoplasmatota archaeon (assembly GCA_041599855.1). Lineage (GTDB taxonomy): Archaea > Thermoplasmatota > SW-10-69-26 > JACQPN01 > JAJPHT01 > JBFILE01. The sequence continues at coordinate 785 of JBFILE010000362.1, read as the reverse complement.
GTGCCATGAGGGCCGCGGCCGTCATCTCGGGGTCACTCGCCTGGTTTGCGGCGCAGCAGGTCCAGCCGCCGTCGGCGCGCTGCTTCCGCTTCACCTCTTCGAGGGCGTCCCGGTATGCGTCCGTGTCCGTCGCGCCCGCGGCGGCGAACGCCAAGGTCGCGAACATGTCGTCGTTCCACGCGTTCGGATTCCCGATCTGCCGGTACGTCGTCCCGGGCGGGCCGTCCGTGTGGAAGGATTCCAGCTTCGCAAGCCAATCCGTGCCACCGAAGGTGCGGGGGTCCTCGCCGCAGGTGACGACGGCCATGACGAGGAGGGCCCACGCAGTTGCGGCGCGGGTCGCGTAGGCGTCGGGGTTGTCCCGGAGGAAATCGCAGGGGGTGAGGGCACTGTATTTCCCGATCCACGTCCACGGCGTGCGGTCGGCGGAGCCGATGGCGAGGATGGCCCAGTGGGTCGTGTCCGCCGTGTTCGTCGCGCCGGTGCGCATGGTGCGGGTCTCGATCCAGACGAGGGCCTGGTCCACGGCTTCCTTCGCCCCGTCGCTTGCAGCGGCCGACGCCACGGGTATGGTGGCGAGGCCGGGGCTCAGGAGCATGATGAGGACGAGGAGACCACGCAGGCTGCGCGAGGCGTCACGTTGGCGCGTGACGGTCGCGGACGGGTTCAGCGGATGAGCCTGCGAGGGAGTAGGCGATACTCGCTCGGCTGGCACGGCAACGGACTCCGGTTGACGGACGGGGATATCAAGGGTTCTTCACCCGCGCGGGTGACAGGCGGGGCGG
>JBFILE010000361.1:0-4099 GCA_041599855.1 Thermoplasmatota archaeon | reverse complement strand
GGGCGTGAGGGTGGTCATGGAAGGCGTCAAGCCGTCCGGATGCATGGATGCTTCGTTGGAATCCCCTCAGCCGGACGGCCCGACGATCGACCGGATGTTTCGCCGGAGCCATGGACGGCGGCGGGACGCGCTCCCCCTGAGTGGCCCCGTGAGCCCTTCAACGCCTGCTCCGGAACGCGTCCAATTGTCCCGCCGCCTGCGCGCGGACGTTTCCCTGCACGACGGGGGACCACCCGAGCATGGTGCCGGTCGCGCCGAGGGCCTGCCGGGACCAACGCCACAGGTCGAAGTCATCCGCATGGGTGAGGATGCGCCCGTCCTTGAACGTGAATGTCGCGCGGATGATGTTGTGGACGGGGCGCTTCGTCTTCGAGAACGTGTACCGGGCTTCCCAGTGGGCGGTTCCCGTTGTGTCGTCCGCCTCGACATCGCGGAACGTAAGCTGGAAGTCCCTGGCGCCTGTTGCGAGCATCCGCCACATGTCGCCCACTTCCGCGCCGCGGAGCGCGGGGAACACGGGATCGGAGAACGTGGCATCCGCGTGGTAGCACGCGGCCATGGCTTCGCCGTCGAGCCCAGCGAAGGATTCGTAGAAGCGGGTGATGAGCGCCGCGTTCGGGTGCATGGATCGCGAGACGCGCGACCCCGGATAATGGTGATGCCCCATGAACCGTCGAACGATGGGACGCACAGGATCGAGCGAGATCATCCGGCTTCCAGGAGTTCCTTCTACCGCGCAAGGTCCTTCTCGTTCGCGCGTTTCATCGCGCGGGCCACAAGGGGTGCGCCGAGCTTCGCAAATCCGCTTGGAGTGCCGCGATTCCCGAGGGTCATCCGGGTCGCGCCGTCGCCCGCCGGTGCCCACGCATACGTCGTCTCCTGGGGAACGGCCCCTCCGCCGTCCGCATCATGAGTCGCTCGCCGGCCACGTACTCCACCACTTCGTACGTGTACGCGAGACGGCGGCCGAGGAAGTGCGCCACGAACGCCATGCGGGACCCGACACGCACCGGTGGGTCCGTCTTCCATTCGACGGCCTTGATGTTCACGTACCACTCGGGTGCGTTCGACGGTTCCGACGCGTACGCCGCGACCTCCCCGACGGGGCGCCGGATCGTCACCTCGGTCAGGACCTGGACCACATGGTGGCCAACGGACCCCCCCACGCAAGCCTCTTCCGCACCGGCGCCGGGCGCGTCCTCGGCGACGCCCGCCCGACTCGATGAGCCCGACACTCCTTGGCCCGTAAGCGACCCGCTTATGCGCAAGGCCGCATTGTCGCACCCGTCACCGGAGTGCCCACGCCATGACTGCGCCGACCCCCACACGACCCCGCGCCGCGACGAAATCCTTCGAGCTTGGCATCTACACGTTCGGCGCCATGTTCCCGGACCCGGTCACGGGCGAGACGCCGACCCCGAAGCAGAAGCTCCGGGAAACGGTCCAACTCGCCAAGCTCGCGGAAGAGGTCGGCCTCGACGTGTTCGCGGTGGGCGAGCACCACCGTCTCGACATGGCCATCTCGTCACCGCCGGTCGTGCTCGCGGCCATTGCGGAAGCGACGGAGAACATCCGACTCTCGAGTTCGACGACGCTCCTCAACACCCTCGACCCCGTTCGCGTGTACGAGGATTTTGCGACCCTCGATCTCCTGTCGGATGGCCGCGCCGAGATCCTCGTGGGCCGCGGATCGTTCACGGAGAGTTTCCCCCTTTTCGGGTATCGCTTCGAGGATTACGACGCCCTCTTTGCCGAGAAGATCGACCTCCTCATGAAGGTGAACGAGGAAGCCGTCGTCACCTGGAAGGGTCAGTTGCGGCCATCCCTGCAGGAAGCCGAAATCTCGCCCCGCGCCGAGGGACCCCTCCCGATCTGGGTGGGTGTCGGTGGGACGGCCGGAAGCGCGGCCCGCGCCGGCCATCTCGGGCTGCCGTTGAACCTCGCGATCCTCGGGGGCCCGGAGCGGTTCCCGCCGCTCATGGACATCTATCGGAATGCGGGTGCGCAGGCGGGCCATGATCCCGCCACGCTCCGTGTCGGCATCTCAAGCCACGGCTACATCGCGGACGATGGCGACGCGGCCCGCGACGAATACTACACGATCTATTCCACCCTCATGCGCAAGGGCCTCCGCAACAGGTTCCAGCCCATGGAGGTCCCACGGTCCCACTTCGACCGTGAAGCCGGACCGCGTGGGGGCATCTTCGCGGGGGATGCGAAGGAGACCGTGGAAAAGATCGTCTGGGAACACGAGCTCTTCGGGAATAGCCGGACCCTCCTGCAGCTGGACTGGGGCGGCATGTCGTTCGAGAAGGTGAAACGGGGCATCGAGATCCTTGGAACCGAGGTCGCGCCCGCGGTCCGGGAACGCCTCGGCGGCTGAGGATGCCTCCCTCACGGGCGCGCGAGGTCGCGAGGCTCTTGATCACCCGCTGGTGACGCACCCACGGATCCGACGGTACGCGGCGCGTCGTTGGGAGGCGGGCCGACACCCTCGGACCCACGCGGTGGGCAGAGGTCCGGGGGTGCGAGGGAACCATGCCGGAGCCGGCGGAATCAGGCCTTCGTCCGGGACTTCGAGGTCCGCTGCTTCGTCGGCTTCCCTGAGGAGGATTTGGCGCCGGCGCGCCTCGCGGTCGGATCCGACGACTTCCGCGTCGGCCGCTTCGTCGAGGTGCTTCGGGAACCCGCCTTGCGGGCGGATGCCTTCGTCGCCTTCTTGCGGGATGCGGCCTTCGTGCCCGTCTTGCGGGCGGTTGTCGCGCGGGACGCGGTGCGGCCCGTGCTCCGGGAGGAGCCTCCCTTCAAGCCACCCACGACCTTTTCGATGCGGGCGTGGGCCGCGTTGAACTTCTTCACCTGGTCCTCGAGCTCCTTGACGGAGTTGCCCGTGATTTCGAGTGTCGCGCCCTTGAGGGGGATGGTCAAATCATATCCCATGCGGGGCCCGCTCGCGTTCTGATACAAGGACATGGCGTCTTGGAGAGGGGGTTTCGCGGCTGATTCCGTGGTACAACGATCGACCCGTGGAATCACTTCGCATCACGCGCGCAGATGACGACTGCCGCGTTCCAGTTGGCCGTGAAAACCTTCTTCACGAGCGGCAGGAGAATCGGAGCCAGCATGCGCCTGATCCGCGATGTTGTGGTAAACGTCGTCCTGATGTGGAGACGGGTTCCCCCTGGGGCGGATTCCACGCGGAATTCGTCGATTGCACCATACCCGAACATGGCCTTGGGCACATGGAATGTCCACGCGTCGTCCGAGACGATGCTGAGGGTTTCCTCAAGGATCATCGCGCCGCCGGGAGTCTTCCAATGGGTCTCGACAATCCGCCCCCCGTCCGCGAGGGCCTCCTTCGTGACGATGCGGAACGGTTGCTCCTTCGGATCCGTCGCAGTGTAATCATCCGGAAGGTCGATCCACCAGTCACGGACGGCCGGCGGCGCGCAGGCGATCATGTAGTCGAGTTCAAGGGTGCCGACCGCAGACATCTGCGCATCCATATGGGGGACAGGACTTGAATCCGATGCCCATGCAACCGGGATCAGCTCATCGCCCGTCCTCGTGTGGCAGCGGCGCGGGCGCCGCAGATCGATGATGCCCGGGACGGAAGTCGGCGCGGCTCCACATCCGGCCGGCCCGGACCATCAGGTCAAACGCCGGAACCTCGCCGTTGCAAGGGTCCCGAACACCGCGATGATCCCGCCGCACCAGAGGGTCGTGAGCAGCGCGGAGTTCCCGATGGGGGTCCCGAGCGACAATGCGCGCACCGCATCTGCGGCCACGGTGATGGGACTGTATTCGGCGAAGGCCTTCAGCCACGCCGGCATCGTGTCGATGGGCACGAAGATGCTGGACGCGAACACCAGCGGGAATGCCCACGTGAATCCCGCGATCTCCGCAGTCTGCGTGTCCTGGACCATGAGGCCGATCGTGGCGGCGATCCAACTGAATGCAAGTCCGATCATGATGGTGATCCCGATGGCGAGGCCCGCATCCACGAACGTTCCATGGAATCGGTACCCCATGAGGAATCCCACCCCTGCCATGATGAGCACACTGATCGTGTTCCGGAACGTGTCGCTCAAGGTGCGCG
>JBFILE010000360.1:0-4105 GCA_041599855.1 Thermoplasmatota archaeon | reverse complement strand
AGCCGGCGTCATCGTTCCGAAGGGTGCGACGTTCATCGACGTCGACTACTACGTCGCAGGTCTTTGAGCGATCAACGGCCATGCGGGGGCTTTGTGCCCCCGTTCTCTTTTTTTTCGGGGTGCCATGCCGTTCTTGCCGGGGGTGTGTTTCGCATGCAGGGCAAGTGATGTGCGGGCCGCTCCCGGCACAGGCCCGAAAGCCGACCGATGGCGTCCATTGAGAACCCCGATCGCAACAGGGCTCTTGTACGGTTGACGTTACGTTCCTGACGCTGGCCGGAGGCTCCCTTCGCCGGCAGGTCCCGTGCCCGCAGGACTGGAACGACGAGGGCGAGGCCCGTGGCATCTGCGGGATCACCACCATGAGCGGAAAGAACGCGGATGGCACCCAGTCGGTCATCACGGCAACGCCTCTCGGTGGTCAGAACTGGCCGGATGTGATTGTGGTTCGATTCTACGACCGCCTCATGCGCGGTGTCGGACCGATCCAGGGCACGGTCGTGCCGGAAAGCCAGTACGAGACCGAGGTCGTGAGCGACTCGGGCACCATCGAGATCCGCTGGGACGCGCAGTACTTCAACTGCCACACCAACGACAACTCGTACGGCCGGGCGGCCGATGAGATCGTCTTCCCCCGCGGCATGAGGGATTTCTCCTTCATGACCTCGACGACGATCACGACGACGAACGCGTGCGAGGACGTCTCGCTCGGAATCCAGATCCCGGCCGGCGAAACGTTCACGGACGTGGACTTCTACGTCGCGGGTCTCTGAGACGATTGGTTCTCGGCGGTGGGCCGCGTGCCCACCGCCCCGCTTTTCTTGATATGTACTCGCCCGCTGTGGTCGTGAATCGGCGCCCGCGTCACCGCGGTGACGAGCGCCGGACCCGTTGTGTACGGGTTTCCGCCGCGGGTGCGGGAAAATCATCATCCCCTGTTACATATTGCCAACCGTTGGGCAATGCTCCGGCTTGTCCCATCGGGAGGCTTACCCCAGATGAGAACGGTACCACTCACATTCACGGCCTTGTTCCTTGCCATGGCGTTCGCGCCATTGGCGATGGCTGACCATTACGACGACGCCAACGGCCAGGACCTCCGGTTCTGGGCCGGGGTCACATACGAGGACGATGGCGCCTTCGTGAACTACCCGACGAACCCGCTGCATGACACGGCGAACAAGGTCGTCGCCGTCGGCAGGGAGCCGGGCGACGGCTCCCTGTTCCTGGACGCATTCCTGAATCAGCAGCGGGGTGTCGAAGGTCCGTATTCACCCTTCTATGCCCCCTACGCGGGGAACCGGATGATGCCGGGATACCAGGTCCATGCGGCCCGGTTCGGATGGTGGTCCGACCTCGACACGGACGGCGTCATCGACGACAACCACGATGCCAGCGGGTCCGTGGTGGACGAATTCAAGTGGAAAGGGAGCGGGTCGGGCGACACATCCCAACTCCTCGGCTGGGCCGTCCCCTCCAACACCTACTGGGGAAGCGTCGGCTTTGCAACCCGGTTCTGGGCGACCTGCCCGGCGGATGCTGCGTTCCCGGCACTCGACTACCTCATCGACGGCACGCCCCCGACCGAGTCGGTGAAGCGCGAGTACAACTGTGCGGCGTCCCTCTTCGGCGCGAACCACGACGGGTCGTACGGCGGACTCGACACCCGCTTCACCGACAGGACTGCCCACTCCAATGGTCACCAATCCTATGTGGCAGACAACGGATGGGAAACGCCGTACACGGATGACGGGCTGCTCGTCACCACGTACACCGTGGTCGTCGCGCAGCCGGGCCGTACCTTGGAAGGCGACTGGGACATCAGCGTCCCCGCAGCGCTTGTGGACGTGGACGAATATGAAAGCGTGGACCCTTCCCTGGAATCGCTGTACCTCTCGATGTGGGCGGCCGCCGGAGCCAATGTCCACGCCGCAAGTGACGCCGCATGGGCACCCGTTCCGGGGGTCATGGACGCGGTGAACGACATCGACCTCTCAACGCCGGTGGACGAGATCGTCGTCGGGCTCATCGAGGAGCGCATCATTCCAGTCATCGAGGATGCGGAGAACGCGGGCGCGAACGCCATGGACCTCGGGAACAACCCCGAGTATGTGGCCGCATTCAACATGCTGTATTCGCCGTATGCCGTGGAACCGAACACGCCCGAGGACGTGTATCCCGGGGCCAGCTTCGGCGCGCCCTACGACCTTGTCGGAACCGGCAATGACTACGGCGGTTTCAACAACAACTGGGGCTTCTTCGGGGACGCCCGCGCCGAAGTCCGCATGGGCATGATCGCCAACGCGAACCTCGGCCCCGCAGGCGCCGTCGGCAGTGAAGGCGACGTGTATGATGCCGCGACCGGGCTCAACCAGGACATCCTGGGTACGAGCCTCGGCTGGCAGTACCTCGATCCCTTCGGTGCGACCGGGGACTCGGACAAGCGCAGCGCGATCCCGAAGATGGGTTTCGTGGGCGAAGCGTACGCATGGAACGACAAGAACGGCGACGGATGGGTTGGCACCCGCTGCGATCCCATGGATGCCGAACCCTGCGCGTACAACAACGGCGCGCGCTCGTCCCCCGGCGGCTTCGGCGGCGGTGAGGTTGCCGGGCTTTGCGGGCTCACCAGCCTTTCGACCGGAACATTCACCTTGACGCCCGTCGGCGGCGACTGGCCGAGTGTGCTTGTCCTCCGGTGGTACTCCGCCCCCACGCGCAACATCTGGGAGGATCCCAACCGCGAATACACGACTGAACTCGTGATGGATGACAGTCCCATCACCATCCGCTGGGACCCGGAGTACTTCAACTGCGACGGAGACGCGGTCGGGACGCGTGCCGCGGACGAGATCTGGTTCCCCCGTGGAAGCGGTGGGATCAGTGTCCGTATGGAAGCCACCATCGATCTCGAGGGTGCGTACACGACGGAAACCGGGGTCACGATCCCGGCCGGAGCGAGCTTCACCGATGTGGACTACTACGTGGCAGGCCTCTGACGGTTGAGGTTCGAAGGCCGCGCAGGTTCCTGATCGGGCGGGGAGCGGGTGGTCACCCATCCGTTCTCCGCCGACCTTCAACATGGCCACGAATGGTCCGCGCGCGGGCCCACTCGTTTGCACGATCCTGCGGAATGCGGGCCCAATCGCCCCACGCCGACGACGAGTCTGCCCCGCCGACTCGGCAAGGCCCGTGCCTGCACGTCCAAAACACTATCTCCCGTGAGGCCGGGTCACATGCGGAGCGCCGCAGTGCCGTCTGCGTCGTTCCCGTTCCCGGGAGGCTCCTCATTGAATCGACTCACCGCGTGGATTGCCGTGCTGTTCATTGCACAATCCGCCGCCGTCATCGTACCCCCAGCATCCGCCGACCATTTTGATTCCGGCGCGGGGGACATGCGTCCGAACGCCGGAGTGACCATGGAGGATGATGGTGCCGTCGTGAACTACCCGTCGCACCCGTTGCACGGTACCGCAAACCGCATCGTTCCATCATCGCTTGACACGCCGGGTGATGGGAGCCTGTTCCTCGATCACATCCTCGTGAATCGAGCGATGGAGGAGCAACCCATGTCCCTCTATGCAGGTGTCGCGGGCAACCGCATGATCCCCGGCGAACACGGACACCACGCCCGCTACGGTTGGTGGTCGGACAAGGATTCGGATGGGGTGATCGACGACAACCACGACCGCCATTGTGCAACCGACGGCGGAAGCGCCGCGTGCGCCGTGGACGAATTCCGGTGGCGCGGAGTTGCCTCGGACGAGGCGACGCCCATGATCGGGTGGGCCATCCCGTCGAATTCCTACTGGGGTGGGCTTGCCGAGATGGCAACGCGAGTGTGGCCCTTCTGCTGGGAGGTGCCCACGTACGCGTTGTTCTCCTGGCCGGGCGGTGCCGAGTACGGGCCGGACGATTACGCGCGGACCATGTTCGATTGTCACGCCGGCATCCTGAGTGCCTACCACAACGGCGCCCGCGGGGGCAACGAGGGAAGCTTCAACGACGACACGGCACTCGCACAGGAGCACCAGTCGTACCGCGCCGGAAACCGGTATGACAACCTCTACACGGACGACGGTCTCCTTGTGACGGCCACGTTCGT
>JBFILE010000359.1:0-4132 GCA_041599855.1 Thermoplasmatota archaeon | reverse complement strand
TCGTCCTCCGGCGCCGTCGTGGGGGGAGTGGGTACCGTCCGTGGTCGTCCGCAGTAATCGGGCCGGTGGGCGGGCGCCCTCGTGGGCCGGGAAACCGTCGCAGCCCATCCATGCATCATGCGCCGGAGCCCGTCGCCAGGTAGCCGTGGGCGCGCCCGCGCCAGGACGGATGGACCCCGGGGGAAACCCAGACAGTTTGACACCAACCTTGATATGGCGCAAGGAAGTTTTCGGCTCATGCGTGCATTGGCCTTTGCAATCATCCTGCTCGCCCCGCTGGTTCTCCCGGCGGATGCGACGCACCCGGTGTCTGGCCCATCCATCTCCATCGACGCCTCCGGACTCCCGGGGCCGACGGGCTGGTTCGCCACCGCCATCACGGCGAAGGACGATGCCTGGTTCAATCTCTCGATCGTGAGCCGGAACCACGGGAGCCACTCCAACGGAACGGCCGTCTTCCAACTATTCTCCGCGCCATCGAGTTCGTCTCCCGCAGTCACTGGAGGAACCATGTCCGGCCGCTGGGAATCGCTTGAGATCCGGGCGATGGGCCACGGCGTCGACTGCTGCAACCAGGTCCAGGGCGAATGGTCGGGCGGGGCTGGCGGCGGCCGATCCGACCGAAGCATGCGGCTCGACGCCGGCGAAACCATCTGGATCGGATTGGTCGCCGTGAACCGCGATCGGGACGGCCAGTTCTTCGCCAACCTCACCATTGCCTCCGGCAACCTCGTGGTGGGGCCCACACGATCAGGAACTGATGTCGCCCTCGTCGATCTCGTGGACGAAAGTCGCAGAAACGGCGTCGGCGCGTGGTCCGGCAACGGCCGGATCGCGGGGGTTGCAGGCGAGGCCGCGTGGGAATGGGAATCCACCCAGAACGGGATCATGACGGTCTGGGCGATGGCGTACGGGGACGGCCACGGCGCCACCGTGGATGTTGTCACGCCAGCCGGCCATGCGTTCGACGCGGTGGACATCCGCGACGACTGGCGCATTGCGTCCGCGCAGGGCCCGGGCACGTACGCGTTCCGGATCAGCGATGTGCGTGAGGAGGCGCCGTACGCGGCCAGCGGGGGCGCATTGAAGGTCCTCGCCCTGGTTGCCGATGTGGACATTCCGGGCGCGGGCCTCTACGTCATCTGAGGGGACCGGAGGTCCGCGGCCGTGTCGCCCTTGGCTCAGATCTGCCGCGTCTCCTCCTCCAACTCTTCCCCGCCCGCAAGCTTGACGCGCACGCGCCCGTCCACGTAATCGCGTCCCGCGATCACGACGACGAGGTCGTCCGCAAGGCGCACGCGCACGAGGACCGCCTCCTTCCCGCCCTGGGGTCCGGTGGCGACGAACTGGCGCCAGTTCTTCTCGGTGATCTCCTCCTGCCAGTTGGGCCTCTCATGCTCGCCCACGAAGAGCATGCTGTCGAAGTCGTCGACCGCGTACGGGCCGCCGGGAAGGTCGCTCGTCGCCATGCGCGCTTCAAGGCCCCGAGGCAAGGTGAGGAAGACCCCGCCCTTCGTGATGCCGTTCACAATGCCTTCCTGCTCGCCGTCCCATGCACCGGAACGCGTCGCAAACACGAGGGCGACGGCAACGGTGCCCCGCTCCAGGTCATCCGCGTTCGCACCCTGTTCCGAGGAGTGGTCGCCCCAGTCCTGGAGCGCCTCCTTCGTGTGCGGCATGGGCGCGTCTTCAGGGATGGCGCCGCGCTGGCGCTGCAGGAGCCACCGCAACTGGCGGTGCACGGTCACGTCCGGGTACCTGCGGATGGGGCTCGTGAAGTGCGCGTAGCACGTGGACCCGAGGCCGAAGTGGCCGACGTTGTCCGTCGTGTACATGGCGCGACCCATGGCGCCGAGGGCCTTCTGGTACACGACCGCGCGGAGGGGTTCCTTCAATGCGTCCACTTCTTCGAGGGCATCGGAGAATGGGGTGAGCCACGCATCCTGCTCCTCGGGACTCAACTGGGCGAGCCCCTTCAGCGGCGGCGGCGGGGGAACGGCTGCGCCTTCCTCGCCTTCCTGTTGGGCGGCCCACGCGGCATCGTCTGCGTCATCGGCCGCGGCCGGTTCCGGTTCATCGGTCTTGATGGCGATGCCCCCGCCGCCGAAGAGTTCGAACTTGCCGCCGGCCTTCAGCTGGTCCATGAAACTGGATCCGCCGCCGCCCGCCTCCGCCTCATCGTCGCCCCCTTCATCCTCGGGTTCGGGGAGTTCGATCCCGACACGGCCCGCGATGCCGAGGGTCTTCATCTGGCCGTTGAACCGATCGACCCGCCACCGCTCGGGGAGTGGGTGGCACCGGTACAGGCATGGCGCGTCGTGTTCGGTGAGGAAGCGGGCGACGGCCTCGTTCGCGCTCACCATGAAGACCTCGATCATCTCGGTGGCGGGTGTCGCCTGCCGGATGACGTGCTCCACATTGTCGGGGGTCAGGTGGATCTTCAGTTCCTGGGACTCCAGCACGAGGCCCCGTCGTTTCGCGCGGAGCTGCCGCGCAAACGCCTCCATGGATGCGTACGGTTCCGCCCCTTGTTTCACGGCCTCGTCGACTTCGCCGTAGGAGATGTTCTTCGCGACCCGGATGATGCCTTCCGCCATGCGCTCCGACACGAGGGTCCCTTCCGCATCGTAGCGCTGGATCGCAGTCATGCACAGCCGGTCCACGCCTTCGTTCAATGAGCAGAGGTCGTTCGAGATGCGCTCCGGCAGCATGGGGAGCACGCCGGTCGGCAGGTACACCGAAGTGGCGCGCTTGCGGGCATGATGATCGAGGTGCGTGTCCTGCTCCACGTAGCGGCTCACGTCCGCGATGTGGACCCACAGGGTGGCGCCGCCGTCCGGTTCGCGGCGGAATGCGACGGCGTCATCGTGGTCCCGAGCATCCGGCGGGTCGATGGTGTAGCAGGGGATGTCGCGGAAATCCTCGCGGCCCTCCATCCACTCGGGCGGCGGCGGGTCCGGCAGCCGCTCGGCGGCGCGTTCGGCGCTCGCGTCCGGTTCCCAGTCGAAGTCGGGGACGGCGAGCACCTTGCGTTTGGCAACAAGGCGGATGGCTTCGTCCACGGGGACGAGTCCCGTGGACACCATGAATTCGACGAATGCGCTGGACAGGCTTGTGCCGCGGGCGCCCGTCCAGTCGAGGGCGAGCCACTTCAGGTACGTGAAGAGGTGGAATCCGTCGATGGCGTGGATGTGGGTGTCGCCGAGGCCGACGCCGCCGAGGTACCGGTCGTGGAGGACGAACTCCTGCATCGCCGCGGAGACGACGTTCCCGAGTCGCGCGCGGTCCACGTCATCGAGGCCGGCGTCATCGAGGGGGACCCCCACGTAGAAGGAGCGGATGTCGCCGGTCTCCTCATCCTCCTCCTCTTCGACGCGCACGAGCTTCTTCCGGAGGCCGTTCAGGCCTTCGATGTCGCGGACGGCGCGCCCGTACTCCTCGTGATGGATGGGTTGCCAGCGGTCGCGGCCTTCGGCGCGGTCGAAGTAGCCGACGCCGCGCTGGGCGGTGGTTTCCATGAGGGATTTCACGGCTTCGATGCTGCTCTTCTTCGCGGGGAATTCGTCGAAGAAGGCTTCCGCCATCTGGGCGACCGTGAGGGGCCCTTCGAGCTTGTGGGTCTTGAGCCAGAGTTCGCGTTCGCCGAGTTCGCCCTTCTTCGCGGCTGCCGTGCGCTGATCCTCGACCTTCCCTTCCGAGACTTCGCGGATGAGGATCTTCAGGCGCTCCGCAAGTTCGCTCTCGGGAAGCGGGAGGTCGATGCGCGCCTGGAGCTTGCGCTTGGACAAGCTGTCCGGCTTGACCTCCTGGCGCCCCTTCACGGTGTGGAGGACGACGAAGAAATTGCCCTTCCGCTTCACGCGCTCGATCCAGATCGCGAGATTCTGCGGCGGCTTGATGCCGAACAATCCGGCCTTGAATTCCACGAGGTCGCCAGGTTTCATGGGAGTCCTTCCGCCCGCTTCGACGGGCACCGGCGTCCTGCCATTTAGGGGTGTCCGGACCAGCCCTATGGCCGAGGGTGGAGCGCGGCCCGACCGATCGGCGCCGGCCGACGCCATGCACCCATCCGATCCGGGGCCCTGCGCCACGGTTCCCACGCTCCAATCGAGGCGTGGACAGGGGCGCGGTC
>JBFILE010000358.1:0-4156 GCA_041599855.1 Thermoplasmatota archaeon | reverse complement strand
GTCTCGGTCCTCGGATCCGCTTCCCGGATCCTGCGGCGTCCCGACGTGGCCAACGCCACGTCTCGGTCCTCGGATCCGCTTCCCGGATCCTGCGGCGTCCCGACGTGGCCAACGCCACGTCTCGGTCCTCGGATCCGCTTCGCGGATCCTGCGGCGCCGACAGGCGCGCCGGGGGTGGGCTGGTGGGGGGGCCAATTTTCACACCCACCCCTCGCGACCCGCGCGATTTCGTTGAGCTGGCGCCCCCCATCCCTTCCCCCGCGGGTCGACACGGAGGTGACGATGCCCGCCGCCGTTCCCGTTCGAAGGGCGAACGCGGATGGACGAGGCACCACCGGCGAGAATGGCGCCGGTGTCGCCCCCGCCTCCCCCATACCCTAATGACCCGCGCCCGCATTCCCCGGCCCCAGTGAAGCCCACGGTCTTGGCGCACGGCGGCGCCGGCAGTTTCGATGCACGCGATCACGACGGTCCGGAAGCGGCGGCGCGGGCAGGCGCCAGCCTGCTTGCCGGCGGCGCGTCCCCGCTCGATGCCGTGGTCGCCGCCACGCAGGTCCTTGAGGACGATGTGCGGTTCAATGCGGGAACCGGCTCGAACTACCGCTTTGACGGCGAGACGATCGAAATGGACGCCTCCGTCATGTCGAGCGATGGCCGGTTCGGTGCGGTGGCCGGCATCCGTCGCGTCCAGAACCCGGTGGCCGTTGCTGCCGACGTGCTCACCACCCCCCACGACCTCCTCGCAGGCGAGGGTGCAACCCGGTACGCCCGGGTCCGTGGCCACCCGGACCACGACCCGGCCACGCCCGTGGCCCGGGAGAAGCACACGAAGGTCATCGGCATGCTCCGCTCCGGCAACATGGAGCCCGGCTGGTGTGACTGGGACACGGGCATCCTGCCCGAGCACTGGAATTTCGACAAGTCCCTGAAGGCCGTCATGGGCCCGAGCGACACCGTGGGCGCAGTCGCCCACGACGGCCGCGGCAACTTCGCGGCAGCCTTGTCCACGGGCGGCACCGCGGCAACCCTCCTCGGCCGCGTCGGCGACGTGCCCCTTCCGGGTTGCGGCCTCATGGCCGGCCCCGAGGGCGCCGTGTGCGTGACGGGCGACGGCGAGCACCTTGCGCGGGCCCGCCTCGCAGACAAGGTGTACGCATGGCTCGCGGAAGGCATCGCACCCGGGGACGCCGTCGCACGGGGCATCGCCCTCTTCCCCGCGGAAGTTGCCGTGGGCATCCTCGCGATCAACAGAACGGCGCACGCGGGCGGCAGCAACCTGAAGATGGCATGGGCCGCCACGGAAACGGATCAGACCGTCGCCGCGACCGCGGAGGTGGCCTCATGATGCCGGAGCGGGTCATCCCGGCCGGCACCCTCGTGGCCATCGGCGGGAACGAGGACAAGACCACGGACCTCGAAGTCCTGCGGACCATCTGCGGACTGCCGGAAGGCGGCGCGGACGTCATCGAACTCGTGCCCACCGCAAGCCGCATCCCGAACGAAGCGGCGGGGCAGTACCTGGAGCCCTTCAAGAAGCTCGGGTGCTCCACGGTGAACGTGATGGACCTGCGGACCCGCGAGAGCGCGAACGACCCGGCCATGGTCCAGCGCATCATCGATGCGGACGTGGTCTTCTTCACAGGCGGCGACCAGTTGCGGATCACGAACGTCCTTGGCGGGTCGAAGGTCCTCAACACCCTGAAGGGCCATTACCAGCGCGGCGGCGTCATCGCCGGCACGAGCGCGGGGGCCGCCGCCATGAGCGAGGCCATGATCTATCAGGGCCGGGCTGGGGAAGCCATGCGGAAGGGCACGGTGCAGATGACCCCCGGCATGGGGCTCCTGCGGAGTGTCGTCGTGGATTCCCATTTCACCCAGCGCGGTCGCTTCAGCCGCCTCCTCGAAGTCGTCACCGGGAACCCGGGCGTCATCGGACTCGGCCTCGACGAGGATGCCGCCATCGTGGTCCGGGACGGCACCCGGCTGGAGGCGTTCGGAAGCGGCGTCGTCGTCATCATCGACGGCCACGAGATGAAGTACTCCAACATCACGCAGGTGCGCATGGGCCGCGCCATCGCCGAGGAAGGCGTCCTCGTCCACACCCTCACCCGCGGCCACGGGTACGACCTGGAAACGCGCCGCTTCCTTCGTCCCGAGCACGTGGAGATCGAGGAGGACCACGAGGATCCGCAACTCGAAGACCCCGACGGCACCGAAACACGAGGTGACAAGAGATCATGATGGAGATCCAGGCCCACCGGGCGTTGCGTGGCCCCAACTTCTACGCACGCTTCCCGGTCACGTACATGCTCCTTGACATCGGGGACCTGGAGGAGACGCCGAGCGATCTCATCCCGGGCCTCCCGGACCGGATCAAGGCGGCGCTCCCGACCCTTCACGGGCACCGGTGCAGTCCCGGTCGCCCCGGCGGCTTCTTCGAGCGGCTCGACCGCGGCACGTGGGCCGGGCACATCGTGGAACACATCGCCCTCGAACTCCAGAACCTCGCAGGCATGGATGTGGGATTCGGGAAGACGCGGGAAACCACCGCGCGCGGCGTGTACAGCGTCGTGTACCGCCACCTCGACGAGGCGTGTGGCCTCCTCGCAGGCGAACACGCGGTCGCGGTCCTCGCGAAGCTGATTGCCGACAAACCTGTCGACCTTGAGCCGATCCTGCAGGAACTCCGCGAAACCCGGGAACGGAACCTCCTCGGCCCATCCACGCGCGCCATCGTGGACGCGGCGACCCGCCGCAACATCCCGGTCTCGCGCCTCAACAGCGCAAGCCACGTCATGCTCGGGTACGGCGCGAGGCAGCGGCACATCCAGGCGAGCATGACCGGACGCACATCCGGCCTTGCCGTTGCCATCGCGGCGGACAAGGAATGGACGAAGCGCCTCCTCGATGCCGCCGGCATCGCCGTCCCGAAAGGGTCCGCCGTCGGATCCTTCGACGACGCGTGCCGTGTGGCCCGTGACATCGGCTACCCTGTTGTGGTGAAGCCCCTCGATGCGAACCACGGCCGCGGCATCACGACCGACGTGACGGATGAAGGCGAACTCGCGACCGCGTTCAAGGCCGCGCGCAAGCACCATGACCGGGTCGTCGTGGAACGGTTCCTCCGGGGCCGCGACCACCGCATCCTCCTTGTGGCCGGGCGCGTCGTCGCCGCGGCTCGTCGGGACCCGGCCGCCGTCGTCGGCGACGGCAAACACACCGTCCGTCAACTCGTGGACATCGTCAACCGGGACCCGCGCCGCGGCTTCGGCCACGAGAAGGTCCTCACGCGCATCGACCTCGACGCCCATTCCGAGCGCATGCTCAGGATCGAGGGCCTCACGACGGACAGTGTCCCGGCTGCGGGCCGCGAAGTCGTGCTCAAGTCCACGGCGAACCTGTCAACAGGTGGGACCGCGACCGACGTCACCGATGACCTCCATCCCGCGGTGCGGTTCATGGCGGAACGCGTGGCCAGTCTCGTCGGCCTCGACATCATGGGCATCGACGTGGTCGCCCCGCACCTGCGCGCGCCCCTCGAGGACACCGCAGGCGGCATCGTGGAAGTGAACGCGGGACCCGGCCTGCGCATGCACATCGAACCCACAGGCGGCATGCCCCGCGACGTGGGCGAACCCATCGTGGACATGATGTTCGACAGCGACAGCGACGGGGGCCGGATCCCGGTCGTCGCGGTCACCGGCACCAACGGGAAGACCACCACGGTGCGCCTCGTGGCCCACATGCTGAAGCTCGCCGGCGGCCGCGTCGGCATCGCTTCAACCGGCTCCGTCGAGATCGACAACAAGGTCATCCTGAACGGCGACTACTCCGGCCCCGCAGGTGCGCAGGCGGTCCTCCGCGACCCCGCCGTCACCCATGGTGTAATCGAAGTCGCCCGCGGCGGCATCCTCCGTCGCGGCCTCGGCTTCGACGCATGCGACGTGGGCATCCTGCTCAACGTGGGCCGCGACCACATCGGGGAAGGCGACATCCATGACCTCGACGACCTGCTCCGCCTGAAGGCGACCGTGCCCGACGTGGCCAAGACCGCCGTCCTGAACGCGGACGACGAGCGCGTCCTGTCGCTGAAGCCGAGGATGACCGGGAACGTCATCCTCACGAGCCTCGACCCCCGGTCCCCGGCCATCGAAGC
>JBFILE010000357.1:0-4156 GCA_041599855.1 Thermoplasmatota archaeon | reverse complement strand
CCCGAGGATCTGCGCCAGGCTTGCCGGTGTGGCAAGGACCTCGAATGCGGGGTCCGGCCCTTGAAGATGAGCGCCGCGCTCCTCGATGAGATGCTGGAAGCGCGTCGTGCATATCGAACTTTGAAGGACCTTGGCCACGCCAAGGGGCTGAAGGTCCGACGTGTCGAGGCGCGCCACACGGCTGAATTCCAGGAGGCCCACGACAAGGTCGGCAAGGCGCCGGTTCTCGCTGCGCGCATCCTCGAGGAGCGTGCGCGCCGATGCAGGGAAGTCGCCCGCGTGGTCCTCCTCCAGCACCGACAGGATGTTTTCCACGGCACGCACCGGCTCCTTGAGATCGTGACCGACGACCCAGGCGAAGGAGTCGAGCGACTCGTTCGTCTGGAGCAGGCTCCGGTTCGCTTCCATGAGTTCAGCCGTTCGTTCACGGACACCGTGTTCCAGCGCCTTCTTCGCCTCGCGTTCATCCTGCTCGTGAAGGCGCTGCGCGGTGACATCTTCCAAGGCGAGGAGGATGAGGGTCTCGTTCTCGTCGTCGTTTCCCGCGACTTCCAGCCGCCGTGCGTTCAACTTCATGGTTCGGCGCCCGAGGCCTTCGAACTCATGTTCCACCTCGTAATCATGGACATGTTCCGAATGACGAAGCGTCCTGTCAAGAAGCTCGCGAAGCTTCGGGATGTTCCATTGCCGGTTGCCAAGATCGTAGATGAAATGGTTCTCCGTCATGGAGGGCGTGACACCGAACCGCTTGTAGAAGGCGCTGTTCGCGGTCTTCACCCGCAGCGACCCGTCGAGGACGACGAGAGGCTCCCGCAGCGTGGCCACGATGCCTTCGGCGTAGGCCTTGGCGGCACGCAGGTCGATCTCCGTGCGCTTCAGGGTGTCCACATCGTGGAAGGTCACGACGGTCCCTTCGATCCGGTTGTCCTGTGTGCGGTACGGGAGGATGCGGCGGACGAACCAGCGGCCCTCGTCCGTCCTGACCTCCGTCTGGGTCGGGATGAGGTCCTGGAGCACGCGTTCGATGTCCGCGAGAAGACGCTCGTCGCTGAATTTTCGCGCGATGTCCGCGAACGGGCGCCCCACATCCGTCGGCAGCAGGTTCAGCAGGCTCCGCATGGCGGGCGTGAAGCGGCGGATCCGGAATTCGCGATCGAGGAACAGGGTGGCGACGTCCGTGCTCGACAGGAGATTCAGGAGGTCGTTCGTGGTCGACTCAAGGATCGTGACCTTGTCCTTCAACTGGTAGTTGACACTGCTGAGTTCCTCGTTGAGCGACTGCAACTCCTCCTTGGAGGTTTCCAGTTCCTCGTTCGTGGACCGGAATTCCTCGTTCATCGACATCATCTCCTCAGTGGAGGCCTTCATTTCCTCGTTGGTGGTCTCGTACTCCTCGATGGTGTTCTGCAGTTCCTCCTTCGTCAGCGCCAGTTCGTGCTCGAGCTGCCGGAGCAGACCCTCGTCGCCGCCCGCCCACTCCATATGGCCCTCGGCACCCGCCGAAGCCACCGCAGAGCGCGCCGAAGGGGGCGCATCCTCGAACATCACAAGGAGAAGACCGTCGGTGATGTGGGGCTCCTTCAGCGGTCTCACGGTGACGTTGATCATCACTTCCGTCCCGCTTCGCATGATCAGGATCCGGTCCGCGTGGACGTCATGGCCTTCTCGTGCAGCCTTGTTGACCGCGACGCGCACCGGCGCGCCCATGCCGGCCCGCAGCATGGCCATGAGATCAAGACTGGTTTCTCCCTGTGGAAGGTCCAGGTACTTTTCGACGCCGCCGTGGAGGAAGAGGACTTCGTGGTTCCGGTTGATGACGGCCGAGGCGGGGGCGAAATCGTCGAGCAGCCTGCGCCGAACGATGTCGCCGAGACTCGGCTCGACGGCGCGTTTGACGTGACCGGGTGACGTCCCGACCGCTCCGCGTTCGGCCGACCGCAGACCCGGCCTGTATCCGTGGCCGATCTGGAACGGGCGCGTCGGGCCGACCCGGCGGTAGATCCGCCATTTCGAGGACACGGGCTCGAAACCGCTTTCCGGGCCCACGCTTTCGGCGGAACCGAGGAACAGGAATCCGCCGGGACGGATGGCGCCATGGAACCAGGCGATCAACCGCTTCTGGGCTTCCGGCTGCAGGTAGATGAGGACGTTCCGGCATGAGACCAGGTCCAGCTTCGAGAACGGCGGGTCGCTGAGGAGGTTGTGGGGCGCAAAGACGATGGATTCCCTCAGTCGTTTCGTGACGGAATAGAGGTGCTCATCGTTGGACGAGAAGTATCGCTTGACCCGCGCGTCCGGCACTTCGGAGAGCACGCTGTTCTCCGGGTACGTCCCCGTGCGGGCGACGGTGAGTGCGTCCTCGTCGAGATCGGTGGCGAACACCTGGAGGCCCGCGGCGCTGTTGATGGCCGCCTGGCGATCCATGATGAGCATGGCGACCGAGTACGCCTCCTCCCCACTTGCGCAGCCGGGAACCCAAACGCGCACCGGCGTGTCGGGCATCTTGTCCATGACAATCTCGGGAATGACCTTCTCGGCGAGCATGTCGAAGGCATCCGCGTCCCGGAAGAAGCTCGTGACGCTGATCAGCACGTCCTTGCGCAGGCGATGGACCTCGTCCGGGTTCCTGCGCAGGAAGTCGACGTAGTCGGGCAGCGTTTCGATGCCGGCGAGTCCCATCCGCCGCTGGATGCGGCGGCTGAGGGTGCTCGTCTTGTACGACCGGAAATCGAAGTTGTTTCCGTCGCTCAGCAGTCCGAGCACCGATTGGAGGTCGTCCTCGTTCTCGTCGGTCGGAAGGGTCTTCGTGTCGTCGAAATATGGGTGCTTGGCGACGTGGATCACGGCTTCCGGAATGGATTCGACGGGGCGGATGAAATCCACGAGCCCGGTCGCAATGGCGCTCATCGGCATCCCGTCGAATTCCGCCGTTTCCGGCTCCTGGACAAGGACGATGCCGCCATGTTCCTTGATGGAGGCAATGCCGGCGGTGCCGTCGGTTCCGGTGCCGCTCAGGATGACTGCCACAGCCCGCGTCTTCTGCTCCTCGGCAACCGAGCGGAACAGCGTATCGATGGGAAACCGCTTCCCCCGGGGGTCCGTGATGGTCCCGAGGTGGATGGCGCCGTCCTTCAGTGTGGGGACCTTGTTCGGCGGGCTGATGTAGATGTGGTCGCGCTCGACCAGCGACCCGTCCCCGGCCTCGACAACCGGCAGGGTCGTGGCCCGTTCCAGGATCTCGACCAGCATGCTCGGTTGGTTGGGGTCGAGGTGCTGGAGGATGATCACGGCAAACCCGCTGCTGCTCGGCATGGCGGCCACGAACTTGCTGAGGGCGCTGAGGCCCCCCGCCGAGGCGCCGATGGCGATGACCGGGACCTTGGTCGGTTTCGATGGGGCCCCGTTTCCGGCGGCGTCTGCGCCTTTGTCCGGTTCGCCAGCGTCCACCCTGTGGTCGCCCGTGCCCCGTCCATTGTGCTTGGCCGTAGGTCATCAACTCCGGATGTCGGCGCACGCGCCTTGGCAGGTGCGTGTGGAATACGATCCGATGTTCGCACTCCTCCTGTTTCCCGGTTGGGTCGCGCGGGCAGCGGGCATGGGGGTGGTCACCGCCATCCTCGTGACAATTTATAAAGGCCATCGACGACCCTATCAATTTTCTTGGCGCAGCCGTCGCCTTGAGAATGACCCCATGGTTCGCTTGCTGGTCGTGGACGACGATTCCACCATGAGACTCATCCTCCGACGCTTCTTCGGCCGCGAGGCTCCGTCGGTGGAACTGGTCGAGGTGGCAAGTGGCGAAGAAGCGATCGAACACCTTCGCGACGGCGACTTCGATTGTGTCCTCAGTGACTACCGGATGAACGAGGTGAGCGGGACCGATGTTCTCGCTTATGCCCTCAAGACGCGTCCGGGCGCAACGCGCATCCTCATGACCGGGTTCGCCGACCCTTCGATCCTCAAGGGTGCCCGGGAGCGCGCCGCGATCCACGAGTTCATCGAGAAACCCATGACGACGCCCGAACTCGAAGCCCTGCTCCGATCCATCGTGGTGGACCGCTACCTTGATCCGAAGCACCCGCCGGCCCGGTCGCCCTGATCGGATGGACGCCATGGGGCACCGGCCATGCATGGCGGTCATCGGCGCCCTCTCGTG
>JBFILE010000356.1:0-4163 GCA_041599855.1 Thermoplasmatota archaeon | reverse complement strand
CCCCGGGCCCTCGGCCCCGCGTTGCGCGGTGACGCCCGTCACGCAGCGATCGCGGTATCGAGGGCGCTCCGGACCTCCGCTTCCTGCGGGTTGTACTTGTTGAGCACGGTGCCACCTTCGGCGTCCAGGACGACGACCCAGCTCTGCACGCGGACGCCATGGGATCGGGTGACCTCCCGGTTCTCGTCGATCGCATGCTGCCAGTCCTGGCCATGGCTGGTCTTCCAGCGTTCAAGGTCCGCATCCGACTCCTCCGGGTCCACGCCGACACTGACGAACCGGGCATCCGGATAGTCCGCTTTCACCGCCGCGATGTGGCTCGTCTGGCTGCGGCATGTCGTGCACCACGTGGCCATGAAGAACAGGAGCGCGGGCGAGCCCTCGAACGACTGTGCCTCGATTGCGGTTCCGTCCGTATCCGTGAGGGCCCACGTCCACGGGTACGCGGCCGTCGTCTCATCGTTTCCCGGGGAAGGGTCTCCGGATGGCCCGGTGGCGGGCGGATTGTCCGTCGATGCCGACCCTCCGGCCGGCTGGTCCGTGACGCCCGCATCCAGGCACCCTGCGCCCGCCATGGAGGCAACAAGCAACAGGCACGTGGCGACGGAACGCAGGGGGGTCATCAAGAACCGTAGATGCCATCCTCCTATTCAGCGTCATGGTCACCTGCACGAGACCATGGCACCCTGGACGGGGCCGGAAACGGTGGCCGCCGACCGAACGTCCTTCGGCGATGGCGGCGCTCCCGGCGTCCGGGCCGGTCGCTGGCCCCGGCCCCTGCCGAGCTACTGTTCCCAGGTCGCCCCCTGTGATTGCATCCGGGCCACTCCCGGCAGCGGTCCCCGCGGACCCGCGCCCCCGGCGCTGGGCGAAGCCTTTTTTAAGCCGCCGACCGTCAGCCGGCCATTCGTCCATGAAGGTCGCGTTTGTCGAGGATGCAGATCCCGAGCGGGTATCGGAAACAATCCAGGCCACGTTGAAGTCCCGGGGAGCGATCCTCACAGAGCACACGCCGAGCCACATCCGCTTCGAAGGCGTGGAATGGCCCCTTCCGCTGCCAGATGAATCCCGCACGCGGGATTCCGCGGCCGACGCGGCAGCCGACCCGCCGGACGCGGACGCACGTGCAGCCTCGCCGGCGAAGAGGGACGTCCCCCGCGGCGCACGATCATTCCTGCGCGGCGGCTACGTGGGCACCTACCAGCACGCGGGTGAACACGATGTCGAGGTCCGCCTGAAGGTGTTCGCCCAAGGGCCGGTGCGCTGGTTCTGGCGCGCCGTCGTCATCGAGCTCGTGATCGCACTCATCGTCATCGTGTGGAATCCGCCCGCGACCATCTGGATCGGGACGGCTGTTCTCCTTTACCTCAGCCTCGCCCTCGCATTCCTGGTCTATGTGGGAACGTGGCGCACGAGTCGACGTGCCGAACAGGCGCTGTTCGACATCATCCTCGAAACCCTGCGTTCGAACCGAGGATCCCTGGACGACGCAGACGAAGACGACGCACCGGATGTGGAAACCGTCCGCGAGCGACGTCTTCGGGTCTTCGACGAGGAAATCGAGGCCGAGGTGTTGAAGACCCGGCTCGAATCCGAGCGGAAGTCCGCCATCGCCTCCGGTGCGCGCGCAGCCGACGCCGGGCGCGCGGACGACGCGGTCGTTGCAGTTCCCGCGGACGATGCGGATGATGAGGCCAAGCGTGCCCGCATCCAGGCACTCCGCGACGAAATCGCAGCCCAACGGAACGCGGACACCGAGTGAAGCCGGCAAATTCTGTCGGGCAGCGGATCGACTTCGCGGCCTCACGAGCAGGCCTGCGATAGCTATTTATGTAGCCGTGGGCTTGGCGCCGCAAACCCCCCGCTCCAAGTCGGGTGGTTCCAGTCCTTGAACGGTGATACTCTTTGGCGGTTGAAGTTCCTGGATACCTGCTCGCAGTCGGCCCCATCGCGGGCGGCGTTGCGCTTCTTGCAGGCATCCTTCTGGCGATGAATGTGCTCAAGCACCCTGCGGGGAATGAACGAATGCAGGAGATCTCGAAGGCCGTGCGCGAAGGCGCCATGGCCTTCATGAAGCTCGAATACACGGCCGTCGGCATCTTCGCCGTCGTGCTCGCCGTGTTGTTTGCCGGAGCCGGCGTCATCCTTGACGATGTCTTCTGGTACTACACGGCCGGTGGATTCGTGCTCGGTGCGGCCCTGTCCGCCCTCGCAGGCTTCATCGGGATGAGCATCAGCGTCCGCGCGAACTCGCGCGTCGCAGAAGCCGCCCGCAAAGGCCTCGGCAACGCCCTCGGCCTCGCCTTCCGCGCGGGTGCCGTGAACGGCCTCGCCGTGGTGGGCCTCGGCCTCATCGGTGTCGCTGGTCTCTACTCCCTGATCCGTGTCCTGAACCCGGATCTGGCAGTTACCACCATCCCCCTCTACCTCGTCGGGTTCGGGTTCGGAGCCTCCCTCATGAGTCTCTTCGCGAGGATCGGGGGCGGCATCTACACGAAGGCCGCCGACGTCGGCGCCGACCTGGTCGGCAAGGTCGAAGCCGGCATCCCCGAGGACGACCCGCGGAACCCCGCCGTCATCGCGGACAACGTGGGCGACAACGTCGGCGACTGCGCCGGCATGGGTGCCGACCTGTTCGAGACGTACAGCGTCACCCTCGTCGCAGCCATGCTCCTTGCGAGCACCGCCGCGATCTTCACGAACTTCACCTTCGGTGACCGCTTCGCAACGGGCCTCGGCGAAGTCGCCATCATCTACCCCATCATGCTCGGTGTGGTCGCCATCGTCGCGAGCATCCTCGGCATCTTCATGGTGCGCCTCCCCAAGAGCGGGAACATCATGAACGCCCTCTACATGGGCGTCATCGGCACCGTGATCCTGTCCGCGATCGGCTTCTACGTCGTCACGGTCACCCTCCTCGGCCTCCCGTTGGAGCTGTTCTTCGCGGCCTGCATCGGCCTCGTCATCACCCTCGCGCTCGTCTTCGTCACCGACTACTACACGTCCACGAAGTTCAAGCCCGTGAAGGATGTCGGGAACGCGAGCACGACCGGTGCCGCAACCAACATCATCCAAGGCCTCGCCGTCGGTCTCGAAAGCGTCGCCATCCCCGTCGTCATCATCTGCGCGGGCATGGTCGGCTCCTTCCTCCTCGGTGACATGCTCGGCGCCGGCATGGGCCTCTACGGCATCGCCATTGCGGCGGTCGGGATGCTCAGCGTCACCGGCATGATCGTGAGCCTCGACACGTACGGCCCCGTCACGGACAACGCGGGCGGCATCGCCGAGATGAGCAACCTGCCCGATGACGTCCGTGAAGTCACGGACGCCCTCGACGCAGTCGGCAACACCACGAAGGCCACGACGAAAGGCTACGCCATCGGCTCCGCCGGGCTCGCCGCCCTCGTCCTGTTCGCGGACTTTGTCGAGCACGCAAGCGCAGGCCGCGACTCGCCCATCACGTTCCAGCTGTCGAACGTGTACGTCATCGTCGGCCTCCTCCTCGGAGGCGCCGTGGTGTTCCTCTTCTCGAGCTACCTCATGCGCGCCGTCGGCCGCGCCGGGTACGCCGTCGTGAACGAAGTGCGCCGCCAGTTCGCGGAGAAGCCCGGCATCATGCAGGGCACCGACAAGCCGGATTACGCCCGCTGCGTCAGCATCGTGACCCGCGCCGCCCTGAAGGAAATGGTGCTCCCCGGCAGCCTCGCTGTCGTCGCGCCCCTCGCCATTGGATTCCTCCTCGGCGTCCAGGCCCTCGGCGGATTCCTCATCGGCATCATCGTCGCCGGACTCGCCATGGCCCTCCTCATGTCGAACGGTGGCGGTGCATGGGACAACGCGAAGAAACTCATCGAGGAAGGTGTCCACGGTGGCAAAGGCAGTGAAGCCCACAAGGCAGCGGTTGTCGGTGACACCGTCGGTGACCCCTTCAAGGACACCGCCGGCCCCGCCATCAACCCGCTGATCAAGGCGATCAACACCATCGCCGTGATCTTCGCCACGGTCTTCGTGACCTACGGGCTTGTTCCGATCATCTGAGCCCTTCGGGCTCAGATGGAATGATCCGACGACGTGACGTTGCGGCCCGGCACCGCGGGCGTAGCCCGCTACGCCGGACGGGCACGTCGTCGGGGGGGGGGGGGGGGGGGGGGGGGGGGGGGGGG
>JBFILE010000355.1:0-4164 GCA_041599855.1 Thermoplasmatota archaeon | reverse complement strand
TACCTCAAGGCGTTCCGCTACGGCATGCCTCCCCACGGCGGTTTCGGACTCGGGATCGACCGCCTCACCATGGAGGTTCTCGGCCTCGAGAACGTGCGGGAAGGCGTCCTGTTCCCGCGGGACCGCACCCGATTGTCGCCTTGAACCTCCATCGCCGGAACCCGGCGGGCCGCATGGGAGCGAATCCCGACGTCCACATGGTACGTCGGGCGGCGGGCTCGACAGGCGCGGCAGGATCGGGACGAGGCATCGACCCCCCGGTGCGCGGAGGGCCCGGCAATGCCGGACCCTTCGTGCATCAAGGGTGAGCCCGACGCGTCACCTATCACGCATGGGTGTCCCAAGGGCAAACCGCGCTTTTGTCGTCGAGGCCACCCCCTGGAAACCTCGGCTGGCGTCCGTCCCGGGGCGGGGCAGGCGCACGCGGTGCACGGGGAAATGACGTCTGCGGGTGGTTAATGGCTCCGCTACTACCCCGGGTAGAACCCGGTATTTTCCCGCAAATCCAGTGGCGGGCCGCGGACCGGTGGGCAGCCGCCTCGCCCCGCTTATTCAGCCACCGGCCGCCGGCGAGTGCGACGCGCCGACGTCCGAATGCCGGTTCCGCGGGTTCGGCGTGTCGCCGACGTTCCGTCGATAAGCATAAGAACCCGGTCCCGTATCCGCGCCTCCAGCCGACCCGGTCAGCCCGCCGCATGGCAGCGGGGAGGTCGGGTCGATGATGGACCGTGGGATTTCCCGTCGATCACCCATCCTTCGTGGTCCCTTGTCATGAGGGGCCACCCATCGCGCCGCGACCGTGGTCGCTGCGATGGCATCCATCCTCGGCCGATTCGTCGGTCGAGCCGTCGATATCCAGTTGCGCGCGATTGCGCGAAGAGGAGTCCCGAATCCCATGGTCGAGTTCAAGGTCGTCGTCGCCGACACCAAGGAAGGAAAGTGCTACCAGGTCCCGGTCTCGGGCAGCCACGCGAACGTCCTTGTGCGCAAGCGCATCGGGGACGAGGTCGATGGCATGTTCCTTGGCCTCCCGGGCTACAAGGTTTCAATCACCGGCGGGTCCGACAAGGACGGTTTCGCCATGCGCCCCGAGGTCAACTCGGCGGCCCGCAAGCGCATCCTGGTCTCCGAGTCCATCGGATTCCACCCCAAGGACTACCACGGCAAGCGCCTGAAGAAGAGCTTCCGCGGCAACGAGATCTCCCCCGAGGTCTCCCAGATCAACGTGAAGATCACGAACTACGGCCCCAAGGCCGTCCCCGAACTCCTCGGCAAGAAAGAGGAGTGAATCCACCTTCCCGGCCGCCGACCGCTCCTTCGGGACGGGAGGCGGACGGGAGGTCAAGGTCGCCGGCACCGATGGTTCCCCCGTTGGTCCATGGCGGTCCTTGCAGAAGGGCGAATAAGGGAGAACGTTCCTGAATCGCCCCGACCGTGGACCGGCCCGCCGGTCCTGCACGGCACCATCGACGGACCCTCCCTGCGCCCCCGCGCGGAGGGGGCCGATCGGTGCAGCATGATTGCGCCCCTGTGGATCATGGGAGCGCCGCCGCAATCCGAGGCCCGACGATGAAGGTACCCAAGCAACCGGAAGTGAACATCGGCACCATCGGTCACGTCGACCATGGGAAGACCACCCTCACCCAGGCCCTGTCCGGCGTATGGACCGACCGCCACTCGGAAGAGATCAAGCGCGGCATCTCCATCAAGCTCGGTTATGCCGATGCTGCGTTCTACAAGATCCCGGGCGTCGAGGGGCCCGATGCGTACACCCACCTCGACAAGGTCGAGGACAAGGCCACGGAACTCCTGCGGTGCATCAGCTTCGTCGATTCCCCGGGCCACGAAACCCTCATGGCCATCATGATCTCCGGTGCTGCCGTCATGGACGGCGCCATCCTTCTTGTGGCGGCCAACGAGAAGTGCCCGCAGCCCCAGACGAAGGAGCACCTCATGGCGCTCGACCTCGTGGGCATCAGGAACATCGTGGTCGTCCAGAACAAGATCGACCTCGTCACGGAAGAGCGCGCGCGGGAGAACTTCGAGGAGATCCAGCGCTTCGTGAAGGGCACTGTCGCCGAAGGCGCGCCCGTCATCCCCATTTCCGCCCAGCAGGGCATCAACCTCGACTACCTGATCTACACCCTTGAAAAGGTCATTCCGACCCCCAAGCGCGATCCGAAGAAGCCGGCGCGCATGTTCATCGCGCGCTCCTTCGACATCAACAAGCCTGGCATGCAGGCGGACGAGATCCGCGGCGGCGTCATCGGTGGCTCCCTCATCGAAGGCGAGTTCAAGGTGGGCGACGAGATCGAGATCAGCCCCGGTCGCAAGATCGAGGAACATGGACGCACGCGTTGGGAGCCCATCACCACCAAGGTCACCGGCCTCATCGCGGGCGGATCCGGCTTCAAGGCCGTGGGCCCCGGCGGGCTCCTCGGTGTCGGAACCGAACTCGACCCGGCCGTCACGAAGGCCGACAACCTCGTGGGCAAGCTCGCCGGAAAGCCCGGTACCCTGCCGCCGGTCCGCCACCAGTTTGCGATGGATGTCCGCCTCCTCGACCGGGTCATCGGATCCGACGTGGACCTTGCCGTGGACCCCATCAAGACGCGGGAACCCCTCATGCTCAATGTCGGCACGGCCACCACGGTGGGCGTCGTGACAAGTGCGCGGGAAGGCACCGTGGATGTGGCATTGAAGCTGCCCGTCTGTGCAGATGCGGGTCACCGTGTCGCCATCTCCCGTCGCATCGGGACCCGCTGGCGCCTCATCGGCTCCGGCGAGATCAAGGACTGAACGGGCGGCCCCGCTGCCCGGAGGAAGCCCCCGCTTGTGGCGGCTTCCGGACCTGCTGGCATGAGCGGACGCCCTGCGGCCGGGATCGTCGCCATGGATTCCCCGGGTTGTCGTCGGTCGCGAGCGCCGAATGCGCACCCCCGCAACTTGACAAATATCGACCCGGACCGGTGCGCGAGTGCCACTCAAGTGAGGGCTTATAACGGGGAAGCGTGGTTAGTTCTCCCCCGAGAGGTAACTTTTATGGCCAAGTCCCCGCGAGACTCCTCATCGAAAACGAAGGACGAGGAGGAGGAACGGGTCGTGTCGTCCCGCAAGGGCACTGGGACGCCAACCCCGGAGGACAAGGTAGCGGCCGCTGATGCACCTGTCATCCCGACCGTGCCTCCGAAGGTCCAACCCGATTTCGTCCGCGGCGCAAGCCCGGCCGAGCGCAAGGCGGCGGTGGAAGCGGTCGCCGACCCCATCCTCGCGAGTGCGCCGTGGAAAAGGAAGAAGCTGGACGCTCCCGTGGAGCCGAAGCCAGCGTCCAAGCCGCGGGAGAAGGTCATCCCCATGGCCATGTCCCTTGAGCGTCCGGCGAACCTGCCCACGGGAGGGAAGCGGACGGTACTCCTCGACACGAACGCGCTCATGATGCAGTTCCAGTTCCACGTGGACATCGAGCGGGAGCTCCGGCGCATCATGGACTTCGCCTACGAGGTCGCGGTCCCGAGCATCGTTGTCGAGGAACTCGAAACCATTGCGAAGGAAGGTCTCGGCAAGGATGCCCACGAGGCGCGCATGGCCCTTGAACTCGCCAAGACGTTCAAGGTCGTCGACGCGCCCGGCGAAGGCGATACCGGTATCCTGCGACTCGCCGTGAACCTGAATGCCATCGTCGTCACCAACGACAAGATCCTCCGCGCGCGCCTCCGGGCGAAGGACGTTCCCGCCGTCTACATGCGGTCGAAGGCGTTCCTCACCGTGGAAGGCCACATCACGGGCATCTGACGGACAATCGTGGCCCGTGGCCGCGGGCGATTGACCGCGAGGCCCCGGGCCCTCGGCCCCGCGTTGCGCGGTGACGCCCGTCACGCAGCGATCGCGGTATCGAGGGCGCTCCGGACCTCCGCTTCCTGCGGGTTGTACTTGTTGAGCACGGTGCCACCTTCGGCGTCGAGGACGACGACCCAGCTCTGCACGCGGACGCCATGGGATCGGGTGACCTCCCGGTTCTCGTCGATCGCATGCTGCCAGTCCTGGCCATGGCTGGTTTTCCAGCGTTCAAGGTCCGCATCCGACTCCTCCGGGTCCACGCCGACACTGACGAACCGGGCATCCGGATAGTCCGCTTTCACCGCCGCGATGTGGCTCGTCTGGCTG
>JBFILE010000354.1:0-4182 GCA_041599855.1 Thermoplasmatota archaeon | reverse complement strand
CGAGGGTCCCGAGGCGCTCCCAGTCGGCAAAGAACGGGACATTCTGGCTGAGGGCCGGCTCCTGATGGAGAAGGAAATCGACCTCGAACTGGAGGGCCTTCACGCCGAGGAGATACCCGCGCATCGCCGCGGAATCGTCGGGGTCGAACTCCTGCTTGAGCATGCGGAGGCGGTGGACGTCCCGTTCAAGGAGCATGAGCCGGGCCCCGCGTTTCGAGAAGAACGTGCCCTGGGGCAGGGGCAGGTTGAGGAGGTTCACGAGGCTGAGGAGCGCGTGGTAGGTGGCGAAGTTCGCCACCTGCGCGCGACTGAACGATGCCGCCACACGCCGGCAAGGACCACGCCCCTATTCAGTCCCACGGGTCGGATCGAACCAGGCATGATGAACCCCGACCATCACGGATCCGATGGCTGCGAACACGCCGCCCACGACGAGGCCCACCATTGCATCCTCGCCGCCCACCGCCAGCGCGAGCACCGCCGCAAGGGTCCCGAGGACCACGAAGATGACTCCCACGACGGGCAATGCGCTGATTCGCGCGCCGGCTGTTCCGGCGCGTCGTTGCAGCATGTTCCATACGGCAAGGATCACGGCGACGCCGATGAAAACGAACCCCGGATTGATCTCCATGGTGGACGCCACACCAGCAAGGGCGAGGATCCCTGCGAATGCGGCAATCGCGCGCGCGGCGAACGGCACGTACGCGGGGACGGCCACTTCAGGCACCCGGCGGGGGGTCGATGCAGACCCTGCGGCCGTCAAGACGGACTCGCCCTTCCGCGATCAATCCCAGGGTTTCGGGATAGATGCGGTGCTCGGCTTCGAGGATGCGTTCCTGCAGGGACTCGGCGGTGTCGCCCTCCAGCACCGGCACCGCCTCCTGCAGGATGATGGGGCCGGTGTCCGTTCCCTCGTCCACGAAATGGGTGGTGCAACCGGCAACCTTGACCCCATAGTCGAACGCCTGCCGTTGGGCGTGGAGGCCGGGAAATGCGGGGAGGAGGGCGGGATGGATGTTGACGAGACGGCCCGCATACCGCTTGACGAATGTCGAGGAGAGGATCCGCATGTACCCGGCAAGCGCGACCACGTCCGGCGCAGCCTTGTCCAACTCGGCAACGAGGACCCGCTCGTGGACGTCCCTGTCCACGCCTTTCGACGGGATGAGTACGGCGGGCACGCCGCTTTTCTTCGCACGTTCGAGGGCATAGGCGTCCGGCACGTTCGCAAGGACGGCGACGACCTCGACCGGGATCCGGCCGGCAGCCGATGCGTCGAGGATGGCCTGCAGGTTCGATCCGGACCCGCTCGCGAGGACGGCGACCCGCAGTCTCGGCTTGGACACGGGCCGCGGACCGCGCGCGAAAGGCATAAAGTCAGCCCTGCGGGGCCCGCGTGATGCCCGCGCCGCGATGGGACTGGGCGGTTGATGTGTGGGACGCGTGCGCATCTGCGCGGACCGCCGAGCCTTGTCCGGCCCCACGGAAACGCTCGTTGCATGCGTGCGCATCCGCGCGGACCGCAGACCGGCACGGGCCAACGGCGCCAGCATCGGGCGAATCGAACCGGTCGAGGTCCCTCCCCCCGGGGGAGGACCACACCTTTTTAGCCCCCCAAGGAGTCTCCGGCTCCGGAGGCCATACCCATCAAGTTCGCTCTCGTCCTGCCGATCGCGTTTCTCACGCTCGCCGCAGGTGTTGCCGTCACTGACCCCGTGCCCCTTGTCGAGGACGCGGCTCCGGGGGACGAATCCGGCAGCGTGCTCGATGGCTTGGCCACGGTGAATGCGGGAGGCCACGAAACCTTCGACGCGCGCGTCGTGAGTCGTGTCGACGGCGCCGAGATGGCGGTCACGGTCTTCATCCCGCGGGGCGCGGGTGCGGAGTCACCGGTGCCCGTGATCCTCCACTCCCACGGGTGGAGCGGCACCCGGACCACGTCGGCAAGCGGCCTCATCCTTGCCCTCGTGAACAGCGGGTACGGTGTCGTGAGTTTCGATGCCCGTGGCCACGGCGCGAGTGAAGGCGCCGCAACCATCCACAACCGCGACGTGGAAGTCGAGGACGTGCGCAGCATCCTCGATTGGATCGCGGAGGAACTCGTTTGGGTGGCGCGCGAGGATTCCGGGATTCCCCTCGACATCGTGGCCGGGAGCATCGGGTCCTCGTACGGCGGCGGGTACCAGTTGATGACGGCGAGCTTCGACGGCCGCCTCGACGCCCTCGTCCCGGACATCACGTGGACGAACCTCTCCTATTCCCTGGCGCCGAATGGCGCCCTCAAGAGTTTCTGGGTGGATGCGCTGTACGGCCTCGCAAAGGCGAGCGGCACGCGCCTTGACGAACGCATCGACCGATGGTATGCGGAGACCCTCGCCACCAACGCGGTGCCGGCGGACGCCACCGCGCACTTCGCTCGATCAAGCCCCATACCGGACGACATCCGCGCCCACGTGCTCCTCACCCAGGGCTTCACGGACACGTTGTTCAACGTGAACGAGGCCATGGCGAACTACCGCTCGCTCAGCGGGAATGCCACTGCAGCCGGTTACGACATCCGGCTCTTCACGCACCTGTCCGGCCACGTGAGTCCTTCTGGAGGCGTCCATTGGGCCGCTCCCGACTCCCTCTTGACGAGCCCGTGTGGCGATGTGCAGGCCCTGACGCTCCACTGGTTCGACCGCCACCTCAAAGGCAAGGACACGCCGCTCCCGGCCCGCGTATCCTACGCGCTCGAGGATGGCACGTGCGTGATGCGCGACTCGATCGATGCGGACCGGACGGCCACGTTGACGGCGGCGCAATCCGTCCCCGTGCCGCAGGGTGCGGGGTCGGTCATGGTGCCGCTCATCACGTT
Source organism: Thermoplasmatota archaeon (assembly GCA_041599855.1). Taxonomy (GTDB): domain Archaea; phylum Thermoplasmatota; class SW-10-69-26; order JACQPN01; family JAJPHT01; genus JBFILE01. The sequence goes on along the minus strand of JBFILE010000354.1, from coordinate 1,325 downwards.
CGATGGCACCGACATCATCGCGGGAATCCCGACCTTTTCGGCCACTGCGGTCGGCACCGGCGACAGCATCATCCACGCGAGTCTCGTCATCATCGGCCCGAGCGGCCCCCATGTGATCGACCATCAGGAGGCGGCCCTTCGCTTCGATGCGTCGGTGGATGGCACCGTCATCATGTTCGACCTGAACGCGGTGGCAACGCGGGTCGCCGAGGGCGATACGTTGGCCCTCCGCCTCGATGGCGTGGCTGAGCAGTACTTCTCCGGCGGGAACCGGGTTCCGGGCGCCGTCATCCTTGAGGACGTGACAATCACGGTGCCGTTCGTGGATGCGTGAGGCGGACGGGTTCCGGGTCAGGAGCCATGGTGGTCGGCCCCACTGTGACGACCCTCGTCGCGACGCGGGGCAACCCCAGTCCCCGATCGATCGACATGGAACGTGTCCGATCCGGCGGCCCCCACCAGCGCCGGACCGGGCGATCCTGGCGCCCCGCCCCTCGTCCCGGGCGGATCATCCAACGCGCTCGGCGAACGTGTCCACCGCTTCCTGCTCCACGTCGCTCATCCGGCCGGGCACGACAAGCGCGTGGAGCGGCACCCCGAAATCGGCGTCCGCGAGCGCCTTGAGTCCGCCGCGGAACACGCCCGGTGCCGGTGACCCGGCACGGGCCACCACAAGACCCAGCGTTTCGGCATCGAGAACCCCATCGCCGCTCCGGCGCTCCATCTCAAGGAGGAGGGCCACGCCTTCGCTGGCGGTCATGAACCGTCCCTCCTCGGCGCGGATGTCGAGGAGGACGAGGGTGTGGAGGCCCATCTCCCGGTTCGCCTTGAGAACCTCGTACGGACTCATCGGGAAGTAGTCCGGGTACTCGGGGTCGATGAAGACCAGGGTCGTGGTCCGGCCGAACTTGTACCCGCTCAGGCCGAGGAGGCCACTTGCGGCGGTCACGATGCTTCCGTTGTTCACGATGGTCACGGGGATGCCCTTGGCGGCGGCCCGCATGCGCAGGTCCACATGGGTGGTGGCCGCCATGGGGTCCCCCGTGACGAGGACGACCGCGGACCCTTCGCCTGCCGCGGCAAGGATCGCATCCCCGGTCTCGACGAGGGTCCGGTTGGCCACGATGACCTTCCGGCCGAGGAGGGTTTCCAGGTCCTCCACCGTGGACCCGCCGTGGACCGCCGTGTACGTCTCAAGGAAGACGGTGTCCGCGCCCTTCGCGAGGTCGAGGCCGCGGAGGGTGATGTCGCGGGCATCCCAGAGGCCGAGGCCGACGAACGCGAGGGAGGGGGCTGCCATTCGGCGCGGCGAAGGCAGGCGCCGG
>JBFILE010000353.1:0-4215 GCA_041599855.1 Thermoplasmatota archaeon | reverse complement strand
CCGTATGAGCCGTCCGGAATGCGCGGCTCCATCGACTTCCCAACGATGCGAGCCACGAACATCCCCGGTTCGATCGTCCTCTGCCCATTGGGCTCGACCCAGTCAGAGCACTCGACTTCTTGGGACTCGCCAAACGCTCCAGCCGCCGCTTCGAGCGTCAGCAGCGGAACGCACGAGCGGAACCGCTCGTCGTCCGTCGCCGTGGAGCGGAAGGGCGGGCGTCGTCCGTCGTCGACGGGCCGGAGAGTGGCGGCCGCGCGCGCATCGTCCGTCATTGCCGAACGGGCCGGCCGGAGTCGTCAGGGGGCGACGCGTCCACCTGCCCGACCCGCGTTGCGTGGGCGCTGGTCGGCAAATGGCGACCCGGGACTTGATCCGCAACGGTCTTTGGGCGCCTCCGCCATCGGCCGGCCCGTGCCCGATCCGGCCGTCGTAGTCACGGGCCTCCGCAAGACCTACGGCAGCATGGAGGCTGTGAAAGGGATCACCTTCTCGATCCCGCATGGCATGATCTTTGGGTTCCTCGGTCCGAACGGGGCCGGCAAGAGCACCACCATGCGGACCCTCTACGGCGGCGCCGATCCGTCCTCGGGAAGCGTCACCGTGCTGGGACTCGATGCCACTCGCCGATCGAGCGAAGTGAAGCGCAGGATCGGCATCGTGCCCCAGGAACTGAATCTGGAGGAGACGCTCACTGCCAAGGAGAACCTGGTGACGTACGCGAGGTTCTTCGGCATCGCGCCGCCCGCGGCTCGCGTACGCGCCGACGCCCTTCTCGCGGACGTGGGGCTCCGGGACCGCGCCGATGCCAATGTGCGGGTATTGTCCGGCGGCATGCGCCGCAGGTTGCTCATCGCCCGCGCCCTCATGAGCGATCCCGAACTCCTCGTCCTTGACGAGCCCACGACCGGTCTTGATCCCCAGAGCCGCAGCCTGCTGTGGGAGCGCATCCGCGCCATGCGAACGGAAGGGCGCACCGTCATCCTCACGACCCATTACATGGATGAGGCGGAGAAGCTCTGCGACCGCCTGGTCATCATCGACCATGGCGAAATCATCGCCGAGGGCACCCCGAAGGAACTGATTGCGCGCGAGATCGGCCGTGACGTGGTCGAAGTGGTCGCCGATGCCGACGGCCTGCGCCGAGTGCGGGACGCGATCGGGCCATCCGCGCGGGGGCATGAGACGTGGAGCGATTCCCTGCTCCTCCACACGGACGACGGCGAGGCGCTCATGAACCGCGTGACCGCCACCGGGATTCCTGTCAAGAGTGCGCTGTTCCGCCGCGCATCCCTGGAGGATGTGTTCCTGAAGCTCACCGGGCGGAGGCTGGAGGAGTGACCGCCGCCGCGTCGCCTGCGGAGGGCCCCGCTGCACAGGCATCGGGCGGCACGGATTCCCTGTGGCACGGACGACCGCGGTGGCTCCTGCCCCCCGTGAACCCGCGCCGCGCCATCCACACGTGGCAGTTCAACGTCACCATCTACAAACGCATCTGGGCGAGCACGATCCTCAGCAACCTGCTTGACCCGGTGATCTACCTCCTGGCACTCGGGTTCGGCCTGGGCGCGTTCCTCACCGAGATCGAGGGTATGACCTATGTCGCGTTCATCGCGCCGGGACTCATCGCGTCGAGCGCCATGATGGCGGCCATGTTCGAGGTGGCCTGGAACGCGTACATCCGCATCCACGTGGACCACACCATCGATGCCATCATCGCCACACCGAGCACGGTGGAGGAAGCCGTTGCGGGCGAACTGCTCTGGGCGGCAACCCGCGCCACGATCTATGCCTCTGTGATGGTCGGCGTGCTCGTCGCGTTCCCCCAGGTGCCCGTGACGCCATGGGCGATCCTGGCCATCCCCGCGGCATTCCTCGGGGGACTCGCATTCGCGGTCCTCGGCCTCACGTACACGGCGAGCGTGAAGCACATCGATCAGCTCACGTTCCTGTTCACCCTGTTCGTCACGCCCATGTTCCTGTTCAGCGGGATCTTCTTCCCGATCAGCGGACTCCCGGTCTGGGTCCAATGGATTGCCGAGGCGTTGCCGCTGACCCATCTCGTGGACCTTTGCCGTGGCTTCGTGTACGGGCAACTCCATGCGGGCCTCTGGTGGGATGTCCTGTACCTGGCGGCGATTCCGATGCTGTTGTATGGGGTCCCCATGCGCCTCGTGCGACGGCATCTCGTGAAGTGACACGGCAGCCGCCGCGGCCGTGATCCACGGCTGGAAGCCGCCGCATGTGGCCCGGATGGAATCACGCGGGCGTCAAGCCGGCACCCTCGCGGTGGAAAGAATCGGCGGTCACGCACCGATGAACGGGTCTGAACCATTACCCCGGCTCGGGCACGGTCTGGTACAGTGATCGAACATGCCTGGAACCATTGAGAAGTCGCCGACCGAAAAATCAGCGCTGCGCGGCGAGGTATTGCACCAGGTCGCTGCCCTCGTGACCGTCGCCTTCGGCCTGGTGGCTGCGCTCGCCTGGAACACCGCGATCCAGGAAGCGTTCCGCGTGTACTTCGGCGACGCCACCGGGCTCGCCCCCATGCTGACGTACGCCCTGATCGTGACCGTGGTCGCCGTCCTCGCCACCATCTGGATCGGCCGGGTGGCCGGCAAGATGGGGGTCCAACAGAAGGGCGGCGCCGCCTGATTTAGGGGAACGCGCCGGGGCGATCCTCGGCCGGACAGCGCCCCGGCGTTCCACCGTTCCCGACCCGACGCTCCGCCATTCCTGTGTCGCGGACCCTCGCGCGGGTTCGGCGATAGATTATTAGTCGGCCTCCGGATAGCCCGGTTGATCCGACCATGGCAGTCACGGCTGATTCCACCCTTGTCGCCTACCGTCGACGCCTCGACGCCTACCATGCGTGGCGCCTCGACTCGCCGCTCATCGCGAAACTCGGCCTCATGGTCCTGTTCGCGGGACTCATGGGCCTCCTCGCCCAGGTCCGCATTCCCCTGCCGTTCACGCCAGTTCCGATCACGGGCCAGGTCTTCGGCGTGCTCCTGGCCGCCGCCCTCCTCGGGGGCCGCTGGGGCGCGGGCAGCCAGATGCTGTACGTGGGCGCGGGCGCAGCCGGCATCCCGTGGTACGCGAACATGACCGGCGGAATGGGCGTTCTCACCGGCGTCACGGGCGGGTACCTCGCGGGCTTCGTCATCGCGACCGCGATCCTCGGGTTCGCGTTCGAGCGGTACCCCACGATGCGGCGCTTCGGCCCCATGGTCGCCCTCATGCTCGGCGCTGTTGCCGTGGTGCATCTCTTCGGCGCGGCGTGGCTCGGCTTCGTCCTTGGAGTCGGAGTCCGCGAGAGCTTCCTCCTCGGGAGCGCCCCCTTCCTCGCCCTTGACGCGGTGAAGGCCGTGGCCGCGGCCGGTCTCGGCGTCGCCATCGTGCGCCGCTGAACGGCCCCCGGTACCGGTGGAGGTCGTCGGCCAGCCAACGCCGATCGGCGACCATCCGCCGGTGGTCACCGCCCGGCCGCCTGCGCATCCCACATGGGGTGGCGCCTTGAACCGTGCGCCCGCTCCTGCCCGAGCGTGCAAGTTTTCTCCTGCGTACGCATATGCCAACGGACGTCCACAACCGTTCGGGTGGTAGCCTCCTGGGGGTGTGCGGACCCGGCCGTTGATGCCGGGTTCGCCTCCGATCGCTGCGCCCGCCCCGCGAGGTCGCCACGACCCCGCGGCGCGGGTCCGGTCCAGTAAAGTGGTTTCAACGAATCCATTAAGTAATTCTCAACGAGTCTTCCGTCGGGGGAGGTCGCATCAGGTCCGTCATCGTCGCCATCATCCTGCTCACCCTGCCCGCTGTCGTCGCAGTCGCACCCACCTCGACCGCGGACCACGTCCCGGCGCTGTACTATCTGGACCGCTACTGCATCCACTCGCGGGACGGCGACGTCCACGCGTCCTGCTCGGTCCAGGAGACGGCATATCTGCGGTTCCCGGTGCCGAGCGAGGTTCCGACACGGCGCGTCCAAGCCGACGCGGATCCGGAAGGGGTCCACCTGATGGACGACGGGTCCAGGATTCCGCTGAAGGATGCCGGGGTCGCCGGATTCGCCCCCTATTCCACGGTCCTTGAGCATCACCATCGCTCCCGGACCCTCTCGGACCCGGTCCTCGAACACCTGGAGTTGTTCGAGACCGAAAGCAAGACCTTCCTTTTCGACACCCTCGAATCCACGGGCATGCACTTCCGGCT
>JBFILE010000352.1:0-4239 GCA_041599855.1 Thermoplasmatota archaeon | reverse complement strand
CCGTCTTGCCCCGCCCCGATTGCACAGATCGGAGCAACCTTTTTCGCGGAAGCACGGGTTCGCCGGATCGGAGTCCGAGCCGCATGGTCCCCAAACCCACACTCGAAGGTGAAGGCGCAACCGATTACGAGCGCTACCTCAAGGTGGGCACCTTGCTTTCCGCGCTGAAGCCGGACGCTGACCTTGCAAACCGGGACGAGCGCCTCTTCCAGGTGGTGCACCAATCCGCGGAACTCTGGTTCCACCAGATCCGCTGGGACATCGCGGAGGTCAAGCGCCTCATCACGGCGGACAAGCTCCTCGAATCCGCCCACCTCATGCGCAGGAGCGTCCAGATCGTCCGCCTCCTCACGGATGCCCTCCACGTCCTCGACGGACTCATCCCGAAGGACTACCACGAGATCCGGATCGCCCTTGGACGCGGGTCCGGACAGGAGAGCCCCGGGTTCAACGGCCTCCTCGAGGAATGCCCGCCCCTCCAGGGACTCTACCTGGATGCCGTGGCCCGCGCGAAGGTCATGGTGGAGGACGTGGTCATGCACCCCTACGACCACTACGCCCTGAACGAACTCGGCGATGCCCTCGTGGACTTCGACATGGTGTTCCACCTGTGGCGGCAGCACCACCTCGCATTCGTGAAGCGCGTCATCGGGAGCGGCCAGCGCAGCCTGAAAGGGTACGGCGTGGATGCCCTCGAGCGGCTCATCGTCGGGAGCTTCATGTTCCCGAAGCTCCTCGATTCCCGGGACTGGCTGACCCTTGAGACGGGTACGTCGCCGCCCGGGAAACGCCCCGGCGAGTCCTCCCCCGGCGCGTGATGCCTGCCCCCGTGGGCCTGTGACCGTGCGCGAGCCCGCGCGAGCCCACACCCACACCCACCGCTGCGCCCGTGTACGCCCCCACTCCCCCGTCCCCGCCGGATGCGGGCCCGAGTCGCTTCCTTTACAAGCGCGAGCGCGGCTCGCCCGCCCATGGCCGTCCACGAAACCATCCTCTCGTTCTACGCGGGCCTCGACCCGACCCTTCAGATGCTCGTGAAGGCATTCGCGTTCGTTGTCGTCGCCTACATCGTCGTGGGCATCGCCAAACGGCTGCTCTTCCGCGCGATGGCCCGCACCCCCTCCATCGACCGCACCCTCGCAGCCTTCTTCCGCGGCGTCCTCGGAGGCATCGGGTGGATCATCATCGTCCTCGCATTCCTGACCGGCCTCGGCGTGGACCCGGTCGCCCTCGTCGGCACCCTCGCCATCGGCGGCTTCATCCTCGCCTTCGCCCTGAAGGATACCCTCGGGAACCTTGCGGCCGGCGTCATGCTCCTCGTGTACCGGCCCTTCAACGTGGGGGAGGGCGTGAAGGTGAAGGGCCACGAAGGCACGGTCGTCGACCTCGGCATCGCCCTCACGCGCCTCAAGACATGGGACGGCCTCCTCGTGAGCATCCCGAATGGCGCCATCCTCGGGGACAGCATCCTGAACTACACGAGGAACGGCATCCGGCGCATCGAGGTGAACGTTGGCGTGGACTACGGGGACAACATCGATTCCGCCGTGCAGGCGGCCCTCTCGGCCGCCTCCGATTCCCGCGTCCTCACGGACCCCGCGCCCCAGGTCGTCCTCACCGGCCTCGGGGAATCCAGTGTGGACCTGCAGCTTCGCGCATGGGCGAACGTCACGGACTTCGGCGCCACGAAATCCGACCTCATCAAGCAGGTGAAGCTCAAGGTCGAAGCCTCTGGTTGTTCCATCCCGTTCCCCCAGCGGGACCTCCACATGATCCCGGCCGCGGGCGCCGGGAACGGAGGCTGAGCCCCGGTGCCGCGCGTCCTCCACGTGGACGCATCGCGCGGCATCTCGGCCGGGTCCCTTGCAGGGGCCTTCATCGACGCCGGCGTCGCACCGTCCCCCGTCATGCACGCGGTCGCCGGCCTCGGATTCGGAGGCGAGATGCGGTTCGACTCGGAACCCGGAGGCGTCCGGGGCCTCGTTGCCGCCGACGCGGGCCCGATGCGTCCCCCGACGTCCGTACCGGCAGCTGACGTGGCCGCTGCAGTGACCGGGAGTGACTGGCCGCGGGAAGCGATCCGCATCACGGAAGACGCGGTCATGCGGATGGCGTCGGATTCCGGCACCATCCCCCTGAATCCGTCCCGCGACGACGCGCTCCTCCTTGCGGCAGCCGCGGCAGTCGCCCTCGCCAGCCTCCCCGTCGACACCGTGGCCGTGGGCGGCATCCAAGTGGGAACGAGTGCCGACGATGCCCAGGTGGCGGAGCTCCTCGGCAACGTGGCGGACACCCTCGTGTTCGACGGCGAAGGCCGCCGGGTCGGCCCATGGGGGGCCGCATTCCTCGTGGCCGCCATCGCTCCGGAGAACTTCGGCCTTGCCGAGCCGCAATGGACGGGACACGCAAGCCGCGGCACCGGCCTCGGGGACGGCCGCACGACCCGGATCACGTTCGGGTTGGTTCCTTGACGCTGCAAATCATGGCGAGAACTCTTTCCCACAGGCGCCGCCACCTCAACCCGGCGTCGTCCAGTGATCAAGACCCCCATTCCGCCCGAGGCCGCCACCCGCACCCTGATCACATGGATCCTCATGGGCATCGCCGTCTGGGTCGGCCCCGGCATCGTGGTCGGTGCCGGCATGGCCCTCCTCGTGGTCGGCCCCCTCGTCATCTTCCAGACGCCCACCATCGTGTTCGGCATCATCCAGGGAGCCATGACAGGCATCATCGTGGGCGGCATGTGGGGCGTCATCCGGTACGAAGGCGGCGTCGTGGACCGTGCCCACACCCACCCCTCCGGCCCCGCACGGGCCAAGCGCAAAGGCGCCCGCATCATGGGCCGCGCGCTGCGGTGACCCGCTTCACGCGAGGGAAACCGCCCCTCCGTCGGGAAGGCTTTTGAACCCCGTCGACTTCGCCGCCTCATGCGTCGGCTCGCCACGCCAGACTGGGACGTCATCGGATGGCACTACAAGGGCATCCACCGCCTCCGCGGCATGCACAACCGCATGCTCCCGGTGCGCGCCCGCGGCATGGAGCACACGCCCACGTCCCAAGGGTTCCTGTGGGCCGCGAACCACGGATCCTGGTGGGACCCCATCATCCTCCAGATGGCGGTCGGGCGACCCGTGAACTGGCTCGCGAAACGCGAACTCCGCGATTCCAACCGCTTCAACAAGTGGTTCTTCTTCGACCGCGGCGGATGCATCGCCGTCGACCGGTTCGCCGCCAAGGGCGGGAACGCAGAAGGCGGTGAAGGCAACGGGGCGCCGCAGGCGGGAACCGGCGACGCCTTCGCGGCAGCCGTCCAAGCCCTCGAAGACGACCGCATCATCGGCATCTTCCCCGAAGGCACGCGGAACCGCGGCGAACTCGGTCCCGCAAAGACCGGGGTCGCCCGCCTCGCCCTCCAGAGCGGGAAACCCATCGTCCCCACCGCCATCCTCACCGACCGGTTCTGGCCGCGTGACCGGAAAACGCCGCGCTTCGGGGAACCCATCTACCTCAACGTCGGGGAACCGCGCACATACACCGGCGACCCGCAGGACCCGAATGTTGCGCGCAAGATCACGGACGAACTCATGGGCGCAATCGCGGACCTCGTGCGGGAGGCGAAACGCGCGCGCGAAGCTGAGGAGAAGTGGCCGGCTCCTTGAGGACTCAGGCGCGGGAGGGATTGGCTCCGGTTGGATGGCTTGGGCAGTCCATCAACACAGGGGGCGCGGGGGGCGCGGGGGCTCCGATGCGAGGCTGGCCGGTGAGCCCGTTGCGGAACGAGGATGGATCCTGACTTCCATCAACACAGGGGGCGCGGGGGCTCCGATGCGAGGATTTCTGGTGATCCTGTTGCGGAACGAGGATGGAATTTGACTTCCATCAACACGGAGCATCGGAGCAACGGAGGGTTCGGAAACCACCGGACGCGGGATCGCGCGCACCCGCCATCCGCGCGAAGGCTGGGGTGCGCGAGGCCGACGCACTCCGGGCGCTCCACACCGGTCACAGGTCTGCCCCTTCGCGGCTTCGCCATAAGGAGGGGGCCACAGCCCCTGTCAAACCACCCATCGCGCGCCGCCATCGTCCCGACGCACTGGGGTGCGGCGTCTCCAAGGGTTGCCGAAGGGGCGAAACCGCGCCAAACCAACGCACACCGCCCACCCGCCAAACCAGAGCGGACGCGCCCACCCGCGAAACCAGAGCGGGGGGAGAGCCCGAGAGGGGGGCAGCAGCCCCCCT